>JAICVH010000118.1 GCA_025935435.1 Burkholderiales bacterium | reverse complement strand
GGGCGACCGGAATCTGCCGGCCGCGATGTCGGCCGCCAATGATGCGCACGCGGTTGGGTTTGGGCACCTACGGCAGGAAGGACGGTTCGACAGGATAGAATTCGAGTTTACCTGCGCCTAGGCAACGTCCCGCCGGCGCTCCCAGGCGGTTCCCACGTGTTCGATCTCTTCAAGCGGAAGCCGAAACCGGCCGAGCCGCCGGCGAGCGCCGAGAGCGTTCGCCCCCCCGTCGAAGCGCCTCCTGATGGCTTGGTGTCGAGCCCCGCCAGCGTCGAAACGACGCACGCGGCGAGTTACGAGAACACCCGTGACCCGACACCGGTGCTCGGCGCATCGTTCTCGCTACCTGCTGCCGCGCCGAAGCCGTGGTCCGAACGGCTGAAATCGGGACTCGGGCTGTCGCGCGAAAAACTGTCGGGTGCCATCACCGGCGCGTTTCGCCGTCGCGTGCTCGACGATCAGGCACTCGAGGAGCTCGAGTCCGCATTGCTGATGGCGGACGTCGGCGTCGAAGCGACGAACCACCTCCTCGAAGATCTCCGCGCGCGTTACCGGCGCGTCGGTGGCAATGCCGATCCGCGTGCACTGCTACGTGCGGCGTTCGTCGAGCTCGTTCGGCCGCTCGAAGCCGATGCGGTCATCGCGTCGGATCGTCCGTTCGTCATCATGCTTGCGGGCGTCAATGGCGCCGGCAAAACGACTTCGATCGGCAAGCTCGCGAAATGGCTCCAGCAGCGGAACCTGTCGGTCCTTCTCGCCGCCGGCGATACGTTCCGCGCGGCCGCGCGCGAGCAGCTTTCGGCGTGGGGCGCGCGTAACGGCGTCGCCGTGATCCAGCAGGCAGGCGGTGACCCGGCCGCCGTCATGTTCGACGCCGTGAACGCCGCAAAGGGCCGCAACATCGACGTCGTGCTCGCCGATACGGCGGGCCGCCTGCCGACGCAGGGCAACCTGATGGACGAGCTGCGCAAGATCCGGCGCGTCCTCGCCAAGGCACGCCCCGGCGCTCCGGACGAAGTCTGGCTGGTGCTCGACGCGAATACCGGCCAGAACGCGCTCGCGCAGGTGCGCGCCTTTGATTCGGCCGTCGGGCTGACTGGCCTGATCCTGACCAAGCTCGACGGGAGCGCCAAGGGGGGAATCGTCGCGGCGATCGCGCGCCAGCATCCTGTTCCGCTCAAGTTCATCGGCGTCGGCGAAGGCTTGGACGATCTGCGGCCGTTTGGGGCCGTCGAATTCGTCGATGCGCTGCTGCCCGCTGAAGAGAGTCCCGCGCACGCCTGAACTGCGTCTATAGCGAGCGCCCACTTTTGGCAGTGTGGCGGAGGTGCGCCGGCGAACGCCTGCGGCTGCCCATGGTCCACCTTGAGCGTGGAGAGCGCGAAGCCCATCGGTTAATACCCGACCGATTCAGTCGGGAACTATTGGGGCGCTTAGCACTCTTATGGTACGAGTGCTAAACTGGCGTCCGGCGGCACTCGAAGCGTTTCGGCCCGGCCGCCTCTGAAAGGAGAACTCGATGTCCGGAAGTGCGCTGGCGTTCCCGACCCCGGCCTCGCTCGGGAGTCTCGACCACTACATCCAGGCGGTGAATCGGTTTCCGCTGCTCACGGCCGAGCAGGAAACCGCGCTTGGGCGGCGCTGGAAGGAACACGAAGACGTTGACGCTGCGCGCCAGCTGGTGCTCTCGCACCTGCGGCTCGTCGTCGCCGTCTCACGTAATTATCTCGGCTACGGTCTGCCGCAGGCGGACCTGATCCAAGAGGGCAACATCGGCCTGATGAAGGCCGTGCGCCGTTTCGACCCGGAGCGCGGCGTTCGACTCGTGTCGTTCGCGCTGCACTGGATCAGGGCGGAGATTCACGAGCACGTGCTGCGCAACTGGCGCCTGGTCAAGATCGCGACGACGAAGGCCCAGCGCAAGCTGTTCTTCAACCTCCGCAGCATGAAGCGTTCGTCGGCGGCGCTCACGCAGAAGGAAGCCAACGCGATTGCGGTCGAGCTCGGCGTGAAACCCGAAGAAGTGCTCGAGATGGAAACGCGGATTTCGGGCGGTGATGTCTCGCTCGATCCGACGCCCGGCGATGAGCAATCGGTGACGCCGATCGCCTATCTGACGGACACCGAGGACGAGCCGGTCGAGATTCTCGAACGTCGTGAAACGGCGGCGAACCGCAGCAAGGGTCTGCGCACGGCGATGGCGCAGCTCGACGACCGCAGCCGGCGCATCATCGAGGCGCGGTGGCTGCGCGATGACGACGACACGGCGACGCTTCAGGAACTCGCAGACGAGTATGGCGTGTCCGCCGAACGGATTCGTCAGATCGAAAGCAAGGCGCTGAAGACGATGCGTTCACAGATGATCACGCTGCAATAAGCGCCCTCCTCCGCTGCAAGGAACGCCGGCCTCGTGCCGGCGTTTTCTTTTGGGCGGCACCGCGGCATGAGGCCACGTGCTGGCACACTGAAGATGTAACGCGACCGAAACTTTTGGCACGTGACCGCGAACGAAACTTGGCGCGGAATCAAAGTTCCACCTGCGTCCCCAGCTCGACCACGCGGTTCGTCGGCACCTGGAAGAATTCGGACGCCTTCGTCGCGTTCTTGGACATCGACACGAACAGCTTCTCGCGCCACAGCGCCATCCCGGGGCTCACCGTCGCGATCAGCGTTTCACGCGAGACGAAGAACGATGTCTCCATCATGTCGAACGCAAAATCTTTCCGGCCGCAATCCTCGAGCAGTTCCGGGACGTCGGGATCGTCCTTGAACCCGTAGTCGGCCAGCAGCCGATAGAAGTTGCAGCCGAGGTCCGTGACCTCGCTCCGTTCCTCGTCAGGCACATACGGTATGTCGCGCATGACGATCGTGAGGAACACGACGCGCTCGTGCAGCACCTTGTTGTGCTTCAGGTTGTGCAGCAGTGCATGCGGCACGCGATTCGGTGTCGACGTGAGGAAGATCGCCGTGCCGGGGACGCGTGCCGGCGGCGACGCCTGGATGCTCTGAATGAAAAGGTCGAGCGGCATCGCATCCTCCGCGAGCCGCTTCATCAGCAGCGAACGGCCGCGCTTCCACGTCGTCAGCAGCGTGAACACGACGCCGCCGATCAGCAGCGGAAACCAGCCGCCCTCGGGAATCTTGAGCGAGTTCGACGCGAGGAACGTCAGGTCGATCAGCAACAGCGGCGTCGTGATCAGCACCGATGCCCACACCGGCCAATCCCACAACCGGCGCATCACGACGAAGATCAGGATCGAATCGATCAGCATCGCCATCGTCACGGCGATGCCATACGCGCCCGCGAGATTGTCGACAGTGCGAAACCCGATCACGAGCGCGATGATCGCGATCAGCAGGCTCCAGTTGATGAACGGCACGTAGATCTGTCCGATCGCGCGCTCCGACGTGTGCAGGATCGTCAGGCGCGGGCAGTAGCCCATCTGGATCGCGGCGCGCGTGAGCGAGAAGGCTCCCGAAATCACTGCCTGCGAGGCGATGATCGCCGCGGCGGTCGCGAGCACGAGCAGCGGCAGGCGTCCCCAATCGGGTGCGAGCAGATAAAAGGGGTTCTGGATCGCGCCGGGATCATTGAGGATCAGCGCGCCCTGCCCGAAATAATTGAGCAGCAGCGCCGGCATCACGAAGAATATCCATGCGCGCCGGATCGGCGTCTTGCCGAAGTGACCCATGTCTGCGTAGAGCGCCTCGGTCCCGGTCACCGCAAGGACGACCGCACCGAACGCGACGAACGCAACCGTCGGGTTGCCGCTGATGAAACGCGCGGCGTACGTGGGGTCGAATGCGCCCAGCACCTGCGGGGCGCGCGCGATTTCGATCGCGCCAAGCACGCCGAGCACGACGAACCAGGTGCCCATCACCGGTCCGAAAACGGCGCCGAGTTTCGCCGTGCCCGTCCGTTGCACGGCGAAGAGCGCGACCAGAATGATGACCGCGATCGGCACGATGAACGGATGCAGCGCGGGCGCAATTACGCCGAGGCCCTCGACGGCGCCGAGCACAGTGATTGCCGGCGTGATCATGCCGTCGCCGTAAAACATCGCAGCGCCGAAGATGCCGAGGCCGACGAGCCACCAGCGCATCCGATCGCGATCCTCCGTCCCGCGCGACACGAGCGCAGTCAGCGCGAGAATGCCGCCCTCGCCGCGGTTGTCCGCGCGCATGATGAGCGTGATGTACTTGAGCGTGACGACGATGACGAGCGCCCAGACGATCACCGACAACACGCCGAGCACGTTGTCCGGCGTCAGCGAGAGCCCGTACGAGCCGGTGAACGCCGTGCGCAACGTGTAGAGGGGACTCGTCCCGATGTCGCCGTAGACGACGCCGATGGCCCCGACCACGAGCGGCATCATCCGGCCGCGCGGCCCCATCGAATGAGCGGCGGAGATCACAAAGGGGGATTGCGCACGCCGGGGGGGCGCCCGCAGCGTCGGCGAAGTTGCCGCGCCCTGATGTGAAGCATTCGGGCTAGCTGGCCGCGCTGTCGTCGGTGCGGCGTGAAAAGCGGATATTGAGCTGCTTCAGCTTGCGGTACAGGTGCGTGCGCTCGAGGCCCGCGCGTTCGGCGACCTTGCTCATGTTGCTTTGTTCGCGTCCGAGCAGCTGCTCGAAGTAAATGCGCTCGAATGCCTCGCGCGCCTCGCGCAGCGGCAATTCGAAGAACCGCGTCGTGATTTCCGGCGCGAGCGCCTGGTTGGGAGAGGCGGCTTCGCCGAGCAACCGCTTGACGAGGTCGGCGCTGATCTCACCGCGAACGACCTGCATGTTCGCAACGACGTTTTGCAGATGATCGAGATTGCCTGGCCAGTAGGCGTTCGACAACGCCGTCAGTGCCGCAGGCGACAGTGCAGCGAGCAACGGTGTGACGCGTTCGTCGGCACCGGACGCCCGCCAGAAACGCTCGATCAATGCCGGAATGTCGTCGCGGCGCATCCGAAGCGGCGGCAGCACGACGGCGCCCGTCGATAGTTGCGACAGCAATGCAGCATCGAAGCGGCCTTCCGCCGCGGCGCCTGCCAGCGCTTCAGCGCTCGTCGCGACGAGCACGATGTTGTGCTTGTCGAGCTTCGGCAACAGGAACGCGAGCCCCTTCTGCTCGGCGCGCGAATACTGGCCGATCTCCATGCAGTACAGCACGCCTTCACGCGCTTCCTCGAGCAACGCGAGCGGATTGTTCGCGAGGCGCGCGCCGTTCGCGAGCGCGACAAACGGCGCGCCGGACGTCTGCATCGCGCGCGCGGCAATGTCGTGCCCAGTACCGGGCTCGCCGAGGATCAGCATCGGCCTGCGCGCGGCGATCAGTGCTTCGAGTGCCTTCTCGGTATCGCGAATCGGCTGGCTCGTGCCGAGCGACGCCAGTGAAATGCGGCGCGGCTCCTTGCGTGCGGCCGTCTTGAACGCGCGCGCGATCGTCGACAGCAGTTTGGACAGTCCGATCGGCTTTTCGAGGAAATCGAACGCGCCGATGCGCGTCGCCTCGACGGCCGTTTCGATCGTGCCATGGCCGGACATCATGATCACGGGCATCGTCAACATCGAACTGGAGCCCCACTCCCGCAACAGCGTGACACCGTCAGTATCCGGCATCCAGATGTCGAGCAGCACGAGTGCCGGCTGCTGGCGCTGACGATATGCGCGCGCTTCGCTGGCATTCTCGGCCAGCGCCACGCGATAGCCCTCGTCCTGCAGAATTTCCGACAGCAGTTCGCGGATGCCGACCTCGTCGTCGACGATCAGGATTTCGCGCGCCTGCGCGCTCCGCGGATCCATCACGCGTCCTCGTGCGAACGATGCGCCGTGCGTTCGGCTGCGACCGGCGCCGCACTCGCGGCGGCCGGCGTGGCATTCGTGGCGCCGGCCGATTTGAGTGCGCGGAAATGCAGCGTCACGCGAGCACCATGCGGCGCGACGTTATCGAGCGTCACGCGCCCCGCGTGCTCCTCGACGATCTTCTTGACGATGGCGAGTCCCAATCCGGTGCCCTTTGCTTTCGTCGTTACGTACGGCTCGAACGGATGCTCGAGCACATTATCGGGAAAACCGGGACCGCGATCGCCGAATGCAAGCGTCGCTTCCCCGCCATGAACGCCGAGCGTGATGTCGATCTGCGGCTCGTCCACGCCCGCCTGCGCATCGACGGCATTCTGCAGCAGATTGTGGAATACCTGGCGCAGACGCGTCGGCTCGCCGTTGATGAAGACGGGCGCCTCGGGAAGCGCGAGCGCCACATGCGGGCGCAGATTGTCGTACAGAGCGAGCACGTCGAGCAAGAGGGCACCGACGTCCACGGGCTGCATCTGCCCCGGCCGCGGCTGCCGCGCGTAGATCGCGAAATCGTCGACCATATGCTTCATCGCCGACACCTGCGAGACGATCGTCTGCGTGCCGCGACGTAGCATTTCCTGGTCCGCGTCGTCGAGCCGCGGGGCAAGCTTCACGGCGAGGCGCTCCGCCGAAAGCTGGATCGGCGTCAGCGGGTTCTTGATTTCATGCGCGAGGCGGCGCGCGACTTCGGACCATGCCGCATCACGCTGCGCCTGCAGCAATTCGGACACGTCGTCGAACACGACCACGTAGCCCGGGACTGGCGCACCCGGCAGGCGTGTGCCTCGCAACAGCAGCGTTCGCGTCTGTCCCGCTACTGTCAGCGCCGCTTCACGTTGCCATTGGCCTTCACGAGCCACGCGGAAGCCTTCGGCGATCAATTCTGCCAACGGGGCGAGCGCGGGCAACCGACCACCCCATTCCGCGAGCGGCACACCCGACACGTCTGCAAACGGTTGCTGCAGGATGACGGCGGCGCTCGGATTGGCCGTGCGCAAGCGATAGCGATCGTCGAACGCGAGCACACCGGACGACAGATTGCCGAGTACGCTTTCGAGATAGGCGCGCGTCGTCTCGGTGGCGCGCTGCGATTCTTCTGTCTTGACGCGCGCCTCGGCGAGTTGTGACGTCATCGTGTTGAACGACTCCGTCAGCACGCCGAGCTCATCACGCGACGTGACCGGCTGACGCCGCGAAAAGTCGCCCTCCGCCACTGCTCGCGTACCTTCCGCGAGCAGGCCGAGCGGCTCGGCGAAGCGCTCCGACAGCACGACGGCGAGACTCAGCGCCGACGTGAGCGCGAGAAGCAGCGTGAGCGCGAGCGTCAATTGATACAGACGCTTCAATGCGGCGCGGGAAAACGAG
>JAICVH010000537.1 GCA_025935435.1 Burkholderiales bacterium | reverse complement strand
TTGTGGAAAGGCGGCGATCTCGTCGCGCGCATCACGCTCGGCATCCTTGTCATCATGTCGATGGGAACCTGGTACATCATCATCACCAAGCTCTACGAGCAGGCCCGGATGGGCCACCAGGCGCGCGCCGCGGACAAGACGTTCTGGACCGCACCCTCGGTGCAGAAAGGCGCCACGGCGCTCAAGGAAGGAAGCCCGTTCCGCTTCATCGCCGAATCCGGGCTCGAGGCAACGTCTAAGCACGAGGGCCTGCTTGGCAATGTCGACATGAACACGTGGGTGAGCATGTCGATCCAGCGTGCCATCGACAACATTCAGAGTCGTACGCAGGACGGCCTTGCGTTCCTCGCGACCGTTGGTTCGACCGCGCCGTTCGTGGGGCTCTTTGGCACGGTGTGGGGGATCTATCACGCACTGACGGCGATCGGTGTGGCAGGGCAGGCATCGATCGACAAGGTCGCGGGTCCCGTCGGCGAAGCGCTGATCATGACGGCCATCGGCCTCGCGGTCGCGGTGCCAGCCGTGCTCGGTTACAACTGGCTCATCCGACGCAACAAGGCAGCGATGGAACGTGTGCGCGGTTTTGGCGCTGACCTTCACGCCGTGCTGCTCTCGACGCGGCAGTCGCCCGCGGCCGCCTGACGTTCGACGTCGCTGAGGAGAAAGACCATGGCCATGAGCGTCGGCGCCGGCGACGGCGACGAAGAAGAGGAAGCGATCTCCACGATCAACACGACGCCGCTCGTCGACGTCATGCTGGTGCTGCTGATCATCTTCCTGATCACGGTGCCGGTCGTCCGCATGACGATCCCGGTCGAGTTGCCGAAGGAACGCAACGAGATCCGGGAAACGAAACCCGAGAACATCGTAATCTCGGTCGATTCGCAGGCGCGCATCTACTGGAACGACTTGCGCATTCCGACGACGACCGCGCTCGTCGAGCGCTTGAAGAAGGTCGCCGTGCTGACGCCGCAGCCCGAAGTGCAGATTCGCGGTGACGGCCGCGCCAATTACGAAGGTGTTGGCCGCGTCATCTATGCGTGTCAGCGGGCGGGCATTGCGAAAGTGGGCTTCATCACCGAACCACCACCGCGCGCGGCTTCGAGCTGATCACGGTCTGCTTCTGCAGGAACCTACGACATGGCGATGAACGTTGGCAGCACCGGGCGCGCAAACGACCCCGACGTGATGATCGACATCAACACGACGCCGCTGATCGACGTGATGCTCGTGCTGCTCGTGATGCTGATCATCACGATTCCGATCCAGTTGCATTCGGTGAACTTGAACCTGCCGACCGGCAATCCGCCTCCACCGCTGGTGTTGCCTGAGGTGGTCAAGCTCGACATCGACGAATCGAGCCGCGTCTACTGGAACGGCGAGGTCGTCGAAGACCGTCCGACGCTCGAATCGAAGATGGCCGCCGCAGCGCAGCAGCAAGTGCAGCCGGAAGTACACCTGCGACCCGACAAGTCGTCGAAGTACAGCGTCGTGGCGGGCGTGATGGCGTCTGCGCAGCGGCTTGGGCTTACCAAGATCGGCATCGTCGGCAGCGAGCAATTCATCGAGTAGCCGGCGCGCGACAGGAGCCCCACCGAATGGATTTCGCACGTCAGCAACGCGACCCGGCACGACATCTGGTCGGCATCGTGTTCGTGATCGTGGTTCACGCCCTCGTGATCTGGGCGCTGATGAGCGGGCTCGGCAAGAAGGTGATCGAGGTCGTCAAAAAACCGATGACGGCGCAGATCATCGAGGAGATCAAGCCGCCGCCGCCACCCCCGCCGCCGCCTCCGCCGCCGCCGCCGAAGAAGATCATCGAGCCGCCGAAGGTCATCGAGCAGCCCTACGTGCCGCCGCCGGATATTCCGCCGCCGCCTGCCCCCGCAGAGCCCGTGATCGCGGCGGTTGCGCCGACGCCACCGCCCGAACCCGTCGCCATTGCACCGCCGGTGGTCATCGCGCCGCCGGCGCCGCCGGCACCGCCAGCGAAGCCCGCGATCCGCCAGGGCGTTTCGTGTTCGAAGCGCGAAGCGCCGACGTTCCCGCGCGAGGCGATCCGCGCGCAGGTGCAGCGTGGCAAGGTCAACGCCGTGCTGACCATCGACGAAAAGGGCAATGTCGCAGACGTGCGCATCGCATCATCGGATCCGCCGCGCGTGTTCGACCGTGCGGTGCGCGATACGCTCGTCGAGTGGAAGTGCCTCGCTGAAGGCACCAAGTATCAGGCGTCGGTGGAGATTAACTTTACGTTGAAGGACGAGTAACCCTTTACGGGCCAAAGTTTCGGTCGCGGTTGATTCGTCGATAGAGTTGATTTCGGTGGCTGGCTGTGGCGCGGTGCCGTGTGCCGCTCCCACGATACTTTGGCCCGGGATGCCAGCGCCGAAAGCTCGGGGCGGCCCTTCGCTTTCGGCGTAGAAGGGCGGCAGGCGCGTTGCTCGAGTCTCGCGGCTGCGCCGCTCGCCGCTCAGTCACGCGCGTGACGCGCGGCGCCGAGTGCTTTCCTGCCATTCGGGTTTAGGCCCGTGCGATTTGTGGCGAAGACGCGATGCGCTCCGTCACGCGCGTGACGCGCGCACCGAGTGCTTTCGTGCCTGTCAGGTTCTTGTCGCGCGGTGGTTCGGCGCGATGCGCTGCGGGGTTCTAGTCTCTT
>JAICVH010000496.1 GCA_025935435.1 Burkholderiales bacterium | reverse complement strand
CCGTCAACCAGTCGTCGAGCGAGTGCCGAAACGACGTCACCATGATCGCCATTGCGACCATCAGCGAAACGCTCGCGACCATCGCCGCAAGCATGGCGGCTACGCGCCCGGGCGACGCGTGCAAATAGGCGAGCGCGAGGCGCACTGGAACCTCACCGCGTCGTGGAATACGTCGAAGCGCGAGGCTGGCGAGCTGCGGCATCCCGAGGATCGCGCCGATGATCAGCAATGCGATCGCGAGGTAGCCGAAGACGGGGAGGTCGTCGACCGGCGGCAGCATCGTCAGCGCGACACCGGCCGCCATCGCGGCCCACGCCGGCCAGCGCGCGCGTAGCGTTGCGACATCCGGGTCGCTCGCCTTCAAGGCGGCCGCGGGCGCCGCACGCGCGGCTTCCCGCGCCGGCAGCGCGCTGCCCGCAACGCATGCGATGACGCCGAGCGCCGCGAAGACGACCATCGGCTTCATGTCGAACGCGAGGTCGATCGCCTCGCCACGGAAAAACCCGGCGCCGAGATCCGGCCCGAATTCGCGTAACGCAAGCCACGCGAACGCGTGCCCCGATACGATGCCGACCGCCGCGCCGACGAAACCCAGCAGCGCGGCCTCGGCAAGCACGAAACGGGTCAGGTCGCGGCGCGACAGTCCGAGCGTGCGCAGCAACGCGAACTGCGGACGCCGGCGTGCGAGCGACAGCGTCTGCGTCGCCAGCACGAGCATGCTGCCCGTGAACAGTGCAACCAGCGCGAGCACGTTCAGATTCACGCGATACGCGCGCGAGAGTCGGGCGGTCGACGCGACCGTGTCCTGGGGTGCGCTTGCAACAACGCCCGGAGGCAGCAACGCCTGCACGTGCTCGACAAGACGCGTTGCGTCGGTTCCCGGCGTCAGGCGCGCGTCGATGCGCGTGATGCGCCCAGGGGAAGCGAACGCATCCTGCACGGCGGCGATGTCCATCACCGCGTAACGCATCGCGCGCTCAGTGCCCGCGATACCGGCAACGCGCAACGGCATGTCGGCACCGCCCGCTTGCACGTGAACGACGTCGCCCTCGCGCGCGTCGAGCCAGGCGGCGGCGGCCGCGCTCAGGAACAGCGTGTCGCCACGCAGCGTGTCGAGCCGATCCCGGGTGTCACCGACGAGTGCGGGATTGATCGCGGCCGCACGAAACACGTCGACGCCGACGATCGTCAGCGGCTCGGCTCGGTCGCGCAGCGTCGCGGTAACTTCGACGACCGGGCTCGCGACAGCCACGCCCGGCACGCGCGCGAGCAGCGGATAAACCGCTTCATCGAAGCCGGTGCGTGGTCCGCGCACCTGCAGATCGGCACGGCCTGACAACGTTGCGACGCCGGCGGTCAGCTCGTTCACCGCGGCGCGATTGATGATCTCGACCGCGTAGCCCAACGCAACGCCGAAGGCAATCGCCGCGACGGCGACCAGCGTGCGTCCGCGTACGAGGACCGAGGCGCCGCCGCTGACGGCACGCGCGATCGCAAAACCGGCGGCGGTATTCAATCGACTGCGCCGGTGGTCACGCGCTCGAGGCCGTTCGGGCTCAGCCGGTAAATGACGTCGGCCGAAGCGGCTGCCGTGCGCGAATGCGTCGCCAGCACGCACGCTGCACCGTCGCGCTTGACCGCATCGCGCAGCAACGCGATGACCTGCCGAGCGCTTTCCGGATCGAGGTTGCCCGTCGGTTCGTCGGCCAGTACCAGCGCCGGGCGGTGCACGAGGGCCCGGGCGATTGCGACGCGCTGCAGTTCGCCACCCGACAGCTCGCGCGGTCGGCTGTGCGCTCGATCGGCGAGCGCTACGGCGGCGAGCATGTCGGCGACGCGCGCATGCTCGGCCGCACCGTCCCGTCCCTGGAGCGCCAGCGGCAGCGCGACGTTGTCGGCGACATCGAGATACGGCAACACGTGGAACGCCTGGAACACGAAGCCCATCGTCGTTCGCCGCAACGCGGTCAGCGCGTCGTCGTCCTGCGCGTCGTAATCGATGCCCGCGACGACGATCTTGCCGGCATCGGCGCGCTCGAGCCCGGCGATGACGTTCAGCAGCGTCGATTTGCCGACGCCGGATGCGCCGACGATCGCGACGTATTCGCCTGCGGCGACGTCGAGCGAGAGATCAGCAAAGATGCGGCGCGGTGCGGGACCTCCGAACGATTTTGCGACGGCGCGAAGGCTCAGCACGCACCGGAGTCTAGCCGAGCCCTGCAAACGCCGCGCAAACGCCCGCCGGCGTTCGCGACGCGCTACCCGCGGAACGCTGGAAACGTTGGATCAGGCCTTCGCCGGAATGAAGCGCAGCGCGACGCCGTTGTTGCAGTAGCGCAGCCCCGTCGGCGGTGGTCCATCGTCGAACACGTGCCCATGGTGGCCGCCGCATTTGACGCAGTGATATTCGGTGCGCGGCAGGATCATCTTCGTGTCGGTGGTCGTCGCGAACACGTTCGGTATCGTCGTGAAATAGCTGGGCCAGCCGGTGCCGCTGTCGAACTTCATCGCCGACGTGAAGAGCGGCAACGCGCAGCCCGCGCAAACGAACACGCCCGCGCGATGCTCGAGGTTGAGCGGGCTCGAGAACGGTCGCTCGGTGCCCTCGTGGCGCAGCACCGCGTAGGCCGCCGGATCGAGGCTTTGGCGCCATTGCTCGTCGGTCTTGGTCACGGGCGTCGTGTCGGTCGCGACGCTGGCGTTCTGGGCCAGCAACGTTTTCCAGTCGCGCTGCAGCGTGGCGATGTCCTTGTCCATGCGATTCGTGGCCTTATGGGTTTGCGCGCGCGCAGTGCCGCCCGCGAGTGCGACGGCAAGTCCCTGCAGCAACAGTCGACGTTTCATCGGGTGACTCCACTCGT
>JAICVH010000193.1 GCA_025935435.1 Burkholderiales bacterium | reverse complement strand
TCGTACAGCTTCACCGTACGCGCCACGTTCGTGACGTTGCCGAAGCCGGTGTCGGCGTCCGCGAGCAGCGGCAGCGACGTTGCGTCGCAGAGGCGCGAATACATCTCCGACAATTCGGTCAACGACAATTGCGACGAATCGGGGCGCCCGAGCAGCGTCGCTGTCGCACCGTAACCGCCCGCGGTGACCGCGGAAAAGCCAGCCGCGTCGGCGAGCCGCGCACCAAGCGCGTCATGAATACCGGGCATGACCAGGATGTCCGGCGCGGCGATCAATTGCTTGAGGCGGGTCGTGCGACGCACGATGAAAGTCCTGGTGCCGCGAACGTCGCGGTGCGGCGGCATTTTAACCGGAGGCCACCGTACAATCGCCACACGCAAGGGGACCGTCGCGCAGTGCGGGTGGAATGTGCAACCGCGCGAAAGTCGAGTCCGGCGTACATGACGCCCGCTGAAACACCCGCCTACCGCTCCGACGTGTTCGCCCATTCCCGCGCCCGCTACGGAGGTACGATCGGTCGCACGTTGCGCGAGTCGACGCCGTGGTGGCCGCCGGCACCGCACGCTCCCCCCGGCGCGCCGAATGTCGTCGTGATCCTGCTCGACGACCTCGGCTTTTCGGACTTCGGCTGCTACGGCGCCGAGATACGAACGCCGCACGTCGACGCGCTCGCGGCAGCCGGGCTGCGCTTTTCCAATTACACGACCGTGCCGATGTGCACGCCCGCGCGTGCTGCGCTGCTCACGGGTCGCAACCCGCACGCCGTCGGCAGCGGCTGGCTGACATTCAACCTGCCGGGGTACCCGGGATACCAGGCCGGGGAAATCGCGCGCGAGGTGCCGACGCTCGCCGAACTGTTGCGCGCAAGCGGTTATTCGACGTACGCGGTCGGCAAGTGGCATAACACGCCCGACTACAAGACCACGCCTTCCGCCGATCGCGGTTCATGGCCGCTGCAGCGTGGGTTCGACCGTTTCCACGGTTTCATCGGCGGCGAAACGAATTACTTCGCGCCGGCGCAACTCGTGTCCGACAACGCGCTCGTCGACTGCGACGCTTACGCATCCGATTACTACTGTACCGACGCGTGGACGGATACGGCTATTGGCTGGCTGCGGGCGCACGTGAGCGCGTCGCCGGACAAGCCATTCTTTCTCTATCTGCCTTACAACGCGCCGCATGCGCCGCTGCATGCCAAGCCGGACGACGTCGCTCGCTACGCACATGCCTACGACGCGGGGTGGGACGTTGTGCGACTTGCGCGCATCGAACGCCAGCATGCGATCGGCCTGCATGCGCGCGAGTGGCCGCTGCCGGGTCGCAGTCCCGCAGTGCCTGCGTGGCGCGACGTGGATGCCGATGCGCGGCGGCTGTACGCACGTTTCATGGCGCTGTATGCGGCGGTCGTCGACAACCTCGATCAGAACGTCGGCCGTCTCGTCGCGTGTCTCGCCGAGCTCGGTCGGCTCGACGACACGCTGATCCTCGTTACGTCGGACAACGGCGCCAATGGCATCGGCGGTCCGGAAGGCGCCGTGAACAATCTCGCGAAGCGCCTCGTCAATCGCGAGGACGCCGCCTGGACGCGCGAGATGCTGGAGAGCGGGCGCGTCGGCTCCGTCGCTTCGTGGCCCGCGTATCCGCTCGGCTGGACCGACGTGTCGACGGCGCCGTTCCGGCTCTACAAGACGACGACGATGAACGGTGGCATTCGCGTTCCGCTGATCGCGCACTGGCCACGCGGCATCGCCGATCGTGGCGCGATCCGCCATCAATGGGTGCACGTGACCGACATCGCCCCCACCTTCCTGGATGTGCTCGGCGTGTCGTACCCGGAGCGCTTCGCCGACGCACCGACGCGTCCGCTGGACGGCGTCAGCTGTCGAGCCATGCTGACCGACGCCGCGGCGAACAGCCTGCGCACGCGGCAGCACTACGAACTCGCCGGCAATCGCGGTTACATCGCGGACGGCTGGAAGATCGTCTCACTGCAACCGCCCGGCAAGCCGATGGATCTCGACAACTGGATGCTGTTCGACCTCGAGGCCGACGCCACCGAGACGAATGATCTTGCGCGTGTGCATCCCGAAAAGCTTGCGGAACTCGTCGCCGCCTTCGATGACGACGCGCGAGCGAACGACGTCTATCCGCTGGATAACCGCGCCTTGCACCGATCGCTGACGGTGCCGCCGTTTCTGGAAGCGGCGGTCAACTCACCGCGAACGTTCCACGGCGGTAGCGGCACGGTCCCGCTCGCCGTGGTCGCGGCGCTCGTCGCTGACCGCGACTATCGGCTCGAATGCGCGTTTACGTATGCAGAAGGCGATGAAGGGGTGCTGTTCGCACTCGGCGATCCGCTTGCGGGCATGACGCTGTTTGCGCGCGCCGGAAGCCTGTCGTTCGTGTACGACGGCGGGCAGGGCAGGCCCGTGGTACGCAACGCATTGCCCCTACGGAGCGGCCATAACGCGTTCGTACTCGAGCATCGCGCGCTGGGCGATCGGCGCGGTCGCGGCACGCTTCGTTTGAATGGTGAAACCGTATCCGACCTCGACATGTCGCCGACGACGATTCTCGGCCTTGGCGTGGGCGAAGGTCTCGACATCGGATGCGACCGCCGGCTGCATGTGACGCCGCTCTATGATCGCGACGACGCATTCCGATACACCGGCAACATCGGCTTCGTGCGCATCGAACCGGGACCGCAGGCGCCGGGCAGTGCTGCCAACCGGCCGGAACGCGCGTCACAGCTGGATTGACGCGCACCCAGGCGCCAACCGCGCGACGCCCGTACGCCACTCACCCGCTGCGCCCGGACACTCGCTCACCATGGACGAAGGAAACTTGATGCCGGACTTGCTCGACGCGATCGAAATCGAAACGGCGCCCAATCCGGATGCCGCGGTCATCTGGCTGCACGGCCTTGGCGATGACGGCCGCGGCTGGTCGGAGGTCGTGCCGGCGCTCGGTCTGCCGCGCGACCTCGCGATCCGCTTCCTGTTTCCGCACGCTCCGATCATGCCGGTGACGATCAACAACGGCATGCGGATGCGCGCGTGGTACGACATCCGCCAGGCAAACCTCAACGATCGCGCGGATGTGGACGGGGTGCGCCAGTCGCAGGGGCACGTCGAACGCCTGCTTGCCCGGGAATGGGCGCGGGGGATTCTCCCTGGCCGCACGCTGCTCGCGGGTTTCTCACAGGGCGGGGCGATCGCGCTTTATGCAGGCCTGCGCAACGCCGAGCGGCTCGCGGGAATCGTCGCGCTGTCCACGTACGTGATCGGCGCCGAGCGATTGCAGGCCGAGGCGAGCGTCGCCAACCGTGATCTGCCGATCTTCATGGCGCACGGTACCTACGACCAGGTCGTGCAGTTGGCGTGGGCCGAGCACTCGCGTGACGTGCTGGTCGCAGGCGGCTGGCCGGTCGAATGGCATGTCTACCCGATCGAGCATTCGGCGGCCATCGAAGAGGTCGTCGCAGCGGGCGCGTTCATCTCCCGCGTCCTGCCAAAATAACAACAAAGCGGCTCGGGTCAACGGCTTGCACGCATAAGTTCAAGTGCGTGGCGACGCGATGTTTTTTGTAATGCGGTGCGTCAAGTATCTACGGCAACTCCATGAATCATAACTGTCGTACGGCCTGATCGGCAGTCCGCTGCGGTCCGCCGACACCGCTACGCTATAGTCGACGTTTGCAGCAGCCTTCAGCCCCACTCTCCAGCTTGGATACCGTTCCCGCCGAGTCGCTGCGCCGGGACGCCCGCGTGATCGGCGTCGTCGGACTTGCGCACGGCATCTCGCATTTCCTGCAGCTCGCGCTGCCGCCGCTCTTTCCGCTGCTGCGCGCCGAGTTCGGGGTGTCCTGGACGCTGCTCGGCTTCATCGCCGGCGTCTTCTACGTGGCGAGCGGACTTGTCCAATTCACTGCGGGGTTCGTCGTCGATCGCCTCGGCGCCCGGCCGGTGCTCCTCTCGGGGATGGCGCTGCTCGTCCTCGGCACGCTTGCCGCGTCGCTGGCGCCGAATCCGTGGTGGCTGTTTCCGTGCGCGGCCTTGATGGGCGCCGGCAACGGCGTGTTCCACCCGTCCGATTTTGCGATCCTGAACGCGAACGTCACGCCGCGGCGCCTCGGCCACGCGTATTCGACGCATGGTGTCGGCGGTAACCTCGGCTACGCGCTCGCGCCGATCGTGAGCTTCGGGCTCGGGGCGTCGTTCGGGTGGCGGGTCGCGCTGGTGGCGATGGGCGTCGCCGGCCTGATCGCGCTCGGCGTGCTCGCAAGCCAGCGCCGGATCCTCACGTCGCAGCGCGTCGCCGATGCGCACGCGCACACGCTGAAGGGCAGCGTCGCACTGTTCGTACAGCCGGCCATCCTGCTGTGCTTCTTCTACTTCGTGTTCCAGACGGCCGCATCGGTCGGCCTGCAGACGTTCCTGCCGTCGGCGCTGAACGAAGGCCTCGACGTTCCGCTCGTTGCCGCGACCTCGGCGGTTACGGCGTACCTGCTCGGCGGCACGGCGGGGATCGTGATGGGCGGATTTCTCGCCGTCCGCACCGCGCGGCACGACGTGGTTGCAGCGAGCGGCCTGGTACTGGGCGCCGGCCTGCTCGGCCTGGTCGCTGCCAACGCAATCCCGTTGCCGGGTCTCGTCCCGATGTTCGTCGTCATCGGTCTCTTCATCGGCGCAACCGGGCCTTCGCGCGACCTGATCGTTCGTCACGCAACACCCAAGGGCGCCGCGGGACGCGTCTACGGCTTCGTCTACTCCGGACTCGACCTCGGTGCGATGCTCGGGCCTGTGTGGTTCGGCTTGATGCTCGACCACGGGCTTGCTCGCGAAGTGTTCATGCTGATCGGCGCGCTGTTCGTCATCGCGATCGGTACCGTGGTGCAGGTGCGCCGCGTCGGCGCCGCGCAGCCGGTGTAACGCAGGGCCAACGGATGGACCTCGGCATCACCGGACGGCGTGCGCTGGTGTGCGCGGCGAGCAAGGGGCTCGGCCGAGGCTGTGCCGAAGCGCTTGCGCGGGAGGGTGTCGACGTCACGATCTGCGCGCGAACCGAGCGCGATGTCGCACAAGCGGCGGCGGAGATTGGCGAACGCGTCGGCCGGGCCGTGACCTGGGTTGCGTGCGATATCACGACGCCCGACGGCCGCGCGGCAGCGCTCGCCGCGTGTCCGCAACCGGACATCCTGATCAACAATGCGGGCGGACCGCCGCCAGGCGATTTTCGCGAGTGGGATCGTGCCGCGTGGCTGCGCGCGCTCGACGCGAACATGCTGACGCCGATCGAGTTGATCCGGGCGACCGTGGACGAGATGATCGCGCGGCGCTTCGGCCGCATCGTCAACATCACGTCGAGCGCCGTGAAAGCGCCGATCGACGTCCTGGGATTGTCCAACGGCGCACGTTCGGGACTGACCGGATTCGTCGCGGGCGTCGCACGCAAGGTCGTCCGACATAACGTGACGATCAACAACCTGCTGCCCGGACAGTTCGAAACCGATCGCCTCCGCACGTCGCTCGAACGCC
>JAICVH010000122.1 GCA_025935435.1 Burkholderiales bacterium | reverse complement strand
TCGCGAAAGCTTCGTGTCGAGCACCTCGTAGCTATGGTCGCCGAGCAGCGAAGGCCGTTCGACACGGAGCAGGAAATCGGCCAGGCCGAAGAGCGGAGGCGCGAGTAGCGCGGCCTGGAACACGACATCGGGCCCCTCGCGGAGCACGCGTGCGGTTTCCCGGGCGCGTTCTTCGGGATTGCCGGCGTCGCCGATTTCCGCGACACGAAGGCCCTGGTCTTTCAGCAAAGCCAGGTATCGAGCCTCGTGCTCGAGACCCTTCGCCTGGATCAGCAGCGCGGAATCGTCATCGGTGGCCCTGGCAAGCGGGGTGATCAGGTCACGCAGTTGCAGCGTCGTCAGATGCTCGCATTCGAGGAACCCGACGAGGTCGCTCGCGGAGAACAGCGTCGTGCCAGCGTGCTTCTGCATGGCGACGTTATACCGCGCGTAATTCCAGTTCGTGAACGTCGACGGCGCGCGGAATCGTTTCGACCGGTTCCAGCACCGCGATCTCGCGTCCGTCGGGCACGGCCTGCAAATCCCTGAAGCGCCGCGCCGACACGAGCACGCGCGTTTCCATCGACGCCACCGCACCGTTGTACGCGCTCACCGCTTCCCCAAGATTCTTGCCCACGCGCGCCCAATGCGCCGCCATCACCGAAATGCGGTCGTGCAATTGCCGGCCGAGCTCGCTGATTTCCTGCGCGTTCCGCGCGAGTGCCTCCTGTTTCCAGCCGTACGCCACGGTGCGCAGCAGCGTGATCAGCGTCGTCGGCGTGGCGGGCACCACCTTCTCGCGCACGCCGAATTCGATCAGGCTCGGATCCTGCTGCAGCGCGGCGGAAAACAGCATTTCTCCGGGAAGGAACAACACGACGAAGTCCGGCGTCGGATCGAACTGCTCCTGATACGACTTGCGGGCGAGCTGCGACATGTGCTCCTTGACCTGTTTCGCATGGTCGGCGAGGAGCTTCCTGCGCAGCTCTTCATCGTCGGTTTCGGCGGCTTCCAGGTAAGCGGAGAGCGGCGTCTTCGCATCGATGACGATGTTGAGGCCGCCGGGCAGACGGACGATGAGGTCCGGCCGCAACCGCCCGTCCGCGCCATTGACGCTCGGCTGCTCGACGAAATCGCAATACTCGATCATCCCCGCCATTTCGACGACGTTGCGCAATTGCACCTCGCCCCAGCGTCCGCGCGCGACCGGTTGTCGCAGCGCCTTGACGAGGTTGAGCGTCTCCCGCCGCAGGTCACCCTGCCCGTCGGAAAGCGATCGCACTTGTGTCGTGAGCGCCTGGTACGCGCCTTCGCGCAGCTTCTCGATGTCCTGAATGCGGCCGTCCAGGCGTTCGAGCGAAGCCTTGACCGGTTGCACGAGCTCATGGATCGCCTGCTGGCGTCGCTCCAGGTCTCCCTGCGCGCCTTGATGAACCTTGCTCAGCGTCTGGGTCGCGAGGTCGATGAACGCCCTGTTGTTCGCGACCAGCGCGTCACCGGACAGCGCGCGGAATGCATTGGTCATTTCTTCCCTGGCCTTGTCCAGGACGGCCAGTTTGTCGCGCGCCGATGTGCGCTCGGCATCGAGTTCGGCGGCGAGCCGCGCGCTATGCGCATTGAGATCGACGTTCAGGCGATCGACGGCTTCCCGATTCGCCTTCGCACCCTCCACTTCGGCGCGCAATCGCTCGATATCGCCGTCCCGCGCGGCGACGCGTTCCATCAGCGCTGCGCGCTCTGGTTCGATCGACGCGCGCCCGCGTACAAACGCATCTTCGATCTTCGCGCGCTGAAAGACCCACGCAATGGACGCACCTGCAATGAACGCGATGAGAATGCCGATTATCAAGTCCACGATGAGTCTCCAGGCGCCAACGACGTGGATCAAGTCCGATGCACGCTCGTTTGGTCCGCGTCGCCATCATGCAAGGCCGGTGGCTCACCGCATGAGCCTGGTGCGGCGAACGAATGTTCGTCCACTCCGATATCGCCCTTGTTCCGGGATCGTGCCGGACGATATTGCACACGTCGCGCAATTGGCGGAGGATGCGCACGCTGCGGGCGCGTGGGACACCGATCGGTGACTGGCGCGGATTGCCCGCGGACCTTCCTCGAGAAGGATGAGCCTCCGCATGGCGAACGGCATACGGTTCCGCGTCTTCGCGAATCTTTACAAGGATTCCGTTGCGTTGATGCAGGTCGGCGCTGCCCTGCGCAAGCGGCCCGGCATCGACGAAGCGTCCTGCCTGATGGCGACGCCTGCCAATCTCGAGCAGCTCGAACACGCGAATCTCACCGTCGACGCGGAGCTTCACCCATCGGATCTGCTGGTCGTCGTTCGTGGTGAGGCGTCGGCGTGCGAAGAAGCGATCAACGCTGCGCCGTCGCTGCTCGAAGGGAGTTCCGCGTCCCAGGATGAAGCATCGGGTGGCGCTTTTTCCGTGCCCGTCACGAGCATTGCCGCCGCGCTCGAGCACCAACCGGACGCGGATCTCGCGCTCATTTCGGTCCCCGGTGACTACGCCGCTGCGGAGGCCATGAAGGCGTTGTCGTCGGGTCTGCACGTGATGCTGTTCTCCGACAACGTCGGCATCGACGAGGACCGTACGATCAAGCGGCACGCGGAGGACCGACGTCTGCTGGTCATGGGTCCCGACTGCGGTACCGCCATCATCAACGGCATTCCGCTCGGCTTTGCGAACGTCGTGCGACGCGGCGGCATTGGGCTCGTCGCGGCCTCGGGGACGGGCTTGCAGGAAGTGACGTGCCGCATCCATAACCTCGGCGGCGGCGTGAGCCAGGCGATCGGGACCGGCGGACGTGATCTGCACGCAGAAATCGGCGGAAGCACGATGCGTGCTGGCATCCGCGCGCTGGCCGAAGACGACGGCACACACGTGATCGTGCTCATCTCGAAGCCGCCGGCCGCCGGCATCGCAGCGCAGGTCCTGGAGGTGGCCAAGGCCTCCGGCAAGCCGACGATCGTGCATTTTCTCGGCGCGGCTCCGGAAACAATTCGCGGCGCCAACCTGCGCGTGGCGCAATCGCTCGCGGAAGCCGCCGACATGGCGGTGGCGATCGCGAGCGAGCACGCTCGCGCCAACACGTCCGGTGCCGGCCGCACCAGCGAGCCTCGCCCACCAAAGGATCGCAGCGACCGACGCTCGATTGCGTCGTCATCGGAATCGACCGACCTGTTCGACGGACTCGCGCCCACGCAACGGCTGGTTCGCGCGCTGTTCACCGGCGGAACGTTCTGTTACGAAGCGCAGCTCGCGTTTCTCGCACGTGGTTTGCGCTGCCGCTCCAATGCACCCGCCCCTCGCGCGCTGCCGCTCGATGGAACGGCCAAGGACCACGTCCTCATCGACATGGGCGACGATGAATACACGCGAGGGCGACCGCACCCGATGATCGATCCATCGCTACGAAACGCAGCGATCGAGGACGCGGCGCGCGAAGCTGTCGTCGGCATCCTGCTCTTCGACGTGGTGCTCGGCTTCGGGTCGCATCCGAGTCCTGCCGACGAACTCGCGTCTGCGCTCTCCAACGCACAGCGTACCGCGGCGACCCACGGGCGCAGGATCGTCGCGATCGGACACGTTTGCGGCACTGACGGCGATCCGCAGGACCGCGCGGCGCAGATCCGCACACTGGAATCGGCAGGCGCGCACATCGTGGACAGCAACATCGAAGCAGCGTACCTGGCTGCCGATGGCGCGGTCATGCTCGCGCAGCGCGCCAAGGCCGAGACCGCATGAAGCCGCTTTTCAAGGACACGTTGAAGGTCGTCAACGTGGGCCTGGCCGGCTTCGGCGACAACGTCTCGGCGGCGGGTGGCGAATGCATCGCGACCACGTGGCAACCGCCCGCGCTCGGCGATCGGGATGCGGCATGGGCACTGGGACGAAGCTTCGCGCATCCGCACATCGAAGGCGCGAACCGCACCGCGTTCGCGCGCTTTCTCGAAGCGCATCCGGTGTTGATCGACGTCGCCCTCGCCCGCGACGCGATCCCGGCGATGGCTTCGGGTCGGCGATTGATCATGCACGCGGGCCCTCCGATCGCCTGGCCGGCGATGTGCGGTCCCATGCGCGGAGCGATTCTTGGTGCGACGCTGCTCGAGGGATGGGCCGACACGATGGATGCGGCGCAGCGCCTCGTCGCGTCGGGCGACCTAGCGCTAGAACCCAATCATCACCACGGCGCCGTCGGACCGATGGCGGGCATCATCAGTCCGTCGATGCCGCTCTTCGTCGTCGAGAACAAGCGCGGTGGCAATCGCGCGTACAGCAATTTCAACGAAGGCCTGGGCAAGGTGCTGCGATTCGGGGCGAACGATGCGGCAGTGCTGGAACGACTGCGCTTCATCGCGCGCGAGGTGGCGGCGGGCGTAAGCGCTGCGCTTGCGCGTCTCGGCGGCATCGAGCTCAAGCCGCTGATGGCCCAGGCGCTGACGATGGGCGACGAGGTCCACAATCGCAACGCCGCTGCAACGTCGTTGCTGTTCAAGCTGCTTGCGCCGGCGTTGTTTGCAAGCGACGTGCCGCGCGAGCGTGCGGCCGCCACGCTGGAGTTCATCGCGCGGAACGATCACTTCTTCCTGAACTTGTCGATGGCCGCGTGCAAGTCGATGCTGGACGCGGCCGCCGGCGTGCCGGCAAGCTCACTCGTGACCGCCATGTCGCGCAATGGCGTGAACTTCGGTGTTCGACTGTCCGGCACCGGCGATCGCTGGTTCGAAGCGCCGGCGAATCCGGTCGACGGCCTCTACTTCCCCGGCTATTCGCGCGACGATGCAGCGGCCGACCTCGGCGATTCGTCGATTACCGAAACGGCCGGCGTGGGGGGATTCGCGATGGCCGCGGCGCCGGCGATCGTGAAGTTCGTCGGCGGTTCGGCCACCGATGCGCTGCATCACAGCCTGCGCATGCGCTCGATCACGATGGGAAGCAATCCGACGTTCACGTTGCCCGCGCTGGACTTTGCGCCGGCCGCCGCCGGCATCGATGCGCGCAAGGTCGTCGATCGCGGAATACTGCCGGTGATCAACAGCGGCATCGCGCATCGCGAGGCCGGCGTGGGTCAGATCGGCGCGGGCATTACCTCAGCGCCGATGGCGTGCTTTTCTGCCGCCGTCGTTGCGCTGATGCGCGGGCTGGAAGCGCAATGACACAGGTCGCCGTCGTGGCAGTGGGTGGCAATGCGCTGATACGCGACGACCAGCACACGGCACTGACCGACCAGTACGACGCCGTTTGCGCAACCGCGACGCACATCGTCGACATGGTGCTCGCCGGATGGAACGTCGTCGTCACGCACGGCAACGGACCGCAGGTCGGATTCATCCTGCGGCGTTCCGAGATTGCGGACGGCCAGGTCCCGACCGTTCCGATTCGCTACGCCGTCGGGGACACGCAGGGCGCGATCGGCTTCATGTTCCAGAACGCGTTGGGCAACGCGCTCCGCAAGCGAGGCATCGACAAGCGCGTCGTCACCCTCGTCACGCAAACGCTCGTCGATCGTTCCGACCCCGCCTTCGCGCACCCCGACAAGCCGATCGGCTCATTCATGAACGAGGAACTCGCGCATCGCTTCGAGCGCGAACTCGGGTGGTCGGTCATGCCCGATTCGAACCGCGGATGGCGGCGCTGCGTCGCCTCACCGAAGCCGGTGCGCATCGTCGAAGCGCCGATCATCGCGCGGCTCGCGCGCGAGGGCGTGCTGGTCATCGCGTGCGGCGGCGGTGGCATTGCTGTGCAGCAGACGAGCAGCGGCGAGCTCGAAGGCGTCGAGGCCGTCGTCGACAAGGATCGTGCATCGGCGCTCCTCGCCATCGAAATGGACGCCGATCTGCTGATGATTCCTACCGGCGTCGAGCGCGTCGCGATTCGTTTCGGCAAGCCGGATCAGCAGTGGCTCGATCGCATCGGCATCGAAGAGGCGAAGCGCTACGCCGCAGACGGTGAGTTCGGTGAAGGCAGCATGCGCCCGAAGGTCGAAGCGTTGCTGACGTACGTGCAAGGACGACCCAAAGGCCGTGGCGTGATCACCAATCCCGAAAGCATGGCGCGCGCACTGCGTGGCGAGACAGGCACGTGGATCGAAGCATGACGGCCACCGTGCACCTCGCCGTCAACGGCACGCTGATGCGTGGCCTGGAGCTCAACCCGAACCTGCTGCGCAACGGCGCAACCTTCGTGCGCGAGGACGCTACGGACGCGTGCTATCGGATCTGGTCGATCGATGACCGTCATCCGGCGATGATCCGCACGCCAGGTGAAGGCACGAACGTCGCGCTCGAGATCTGGGACGTGCCCGTCACAGGCCTCGCGAACATTCTCCAGTCCGAACCGCCGGGCCTTGCGATCGGCAAGGTCGTGCTGCGCGACGGATCGATCGTGCTCGGCGTGCTGGGCGAACCGTTTCTGTGCCAGGGCAAGCGGGAGATCACGCAATACGGCGGCTGGCGCGCGTACGTCGCGTCGAAGCGCACATAACGAGGGGAGCGTCGAATATGTCAACGATGGTGCAAACGGATCCGAGACCCCGGCTGTGGTTCGTCGGCGATCTCAACGGCTTCTTCGGATTGTTCACGAACGTGCTCTTGAACGTCATCGTGCTGACCGGTCTGTGCCTCGGCGTCGTGCAACTGCCGGCCGACACCGTGTTTGGCCGCATTTTGCCGGCGCTCGGCATCGCGTTGCCGCTCGGCAATCTGTTTTATGCGTACCTCGCGTGGCAGCTCGCCAAGCAGGAAGGACGCAACGATGTCACCGCGATGCCCTACGGGCCGAGCGTGCCGCACATGTTCATCGTCGTGTTCCTGATCATGCTGCCCACGTATCTCGCGACCAAGGATCCGCTCGTTGCATGGCGCGCCGGGCTCGCGTGGTGCTTCATCATCGGCGTCATCGTGCTGATCGGCGCGTTCGTCGGCCCGAAGATCCGCGCACTCACGCCGCGCGCCGCCATGCTCGGAACG
>JAICVH010000691.1 GCA_025935435.1 Burkholderiales bacterium | reverse complement strand
TCGCACCGGCGGCCGTGCTTCGCTATCTCGCGGTTGCGCACTACGGCCGCGGTCGTGGCGAGTGGGCCGCGAGTGAATACCCGCCGTTCTGGCGCGACGTCGTCGCGACCGAAATCGCGCGCGCCGGCGGTTTCGCGCACGTCGTCGCGCTGCGAACCGGCGAAGCGTGCGATGTCGCGACGCTCGCGCAAGCCTGGCAGCACGCGCTTCGCACGGTCACGCTGGCCGTGCTGGCGTCGCTTTACCCTGACGCCTTGCCCCGGCCGCGACGCTCGACGGAGAATGCCGCGTGACAACCAAGCCTCGCACGCATCGTTTCGATACGCTGACGCTGCACGCCGGCGCGCGACCCGACCCTGCGACCGGCGCACGCGCGACGCCGATCTATCAGACGTCGTCCTTCGTCTTTCCCGACACCGATCATGCAGCGGCGCTGTTCAACATGGAACGCGCCGGTCATGTCTATTCGCGCCTGTCGAACCCGACCTGTGCCGTGCTCGAGGAACGCATTGCCGCGCTCGAAGGCGGCATCGGCGCGATCGCGACCGCCAGCGGGCAGGCGGCGCTGCACCTCGCGATCGTCACGCTGCTGTCGGCGGGCTCGCACATCGTCGCGTCGCGATCGCTGTACGGGGGGTCGCACAACCTGCTCGACTACACGCTGCCGCGCTTCGGCATCGAGACGACGTTCGTCGATCCGCGCGATCTCGACGGCTGGCGCGCCGCGATCCGTCCACAGACGCGCCTGATGTTCGGCGAAACGCTCGGAAATCCGGGGCTCGAAGTGCTCGACATTCCGCGGATCGCCGAGCTTGCGCATAAGCATGGGCTGCCATTGCTCGTCGATTCGACGTTCACCACGCCCTGGCTGATGCGTCCGTTCGAACTGGGCGCGGACATCGTCTTCCATTCAGCCACCAAGTTCCTTTCGGGGCACGGCGTCGTCATCGGCGGGCTGCTCGTCGATTCGGGGCAGTTCGACTGGAACGCCGAACCGGCGCGCGACCTGTTCCCCACGCTCACCACGCCATACGCGGGATTTCACGACATGGTGTTCGCCGAGGAATCATCGACGGCGGCATTCCTGTTACGGGCGCGACGGGAGGGCGTTCGCGACTTCGGCGCATGCATGGCGCCGACGACGGCGTTCCAGATCCTGCAGGGTATCGAGACGCTGCCGGTGCGAATGGCGCGGCACGTCGAGAACACGCGCGCGATCGTCGCGTTCCTGCACGAGCACAAACTGGTCGAGGCGATCGCCTACCCCGAATTGCCGGACCACCCGGATCATGCGCTCGCGCAGCGCTTGCTGCCGCGCGGTTGCGGATCGGTGTTCAGCTTCAACCTGCGCGGAACGCGCGAGCAGGGAAGGCGCTTCATCGAGGCGCTGCGATTGTTTTCCCATCTCGCGAACGTCGGCGATGCGAAGTCGCTGGTCATCCATCCGGCGTCGACGACGCATTTCCGGATGTCGTCCGATGATCTCGCGCGCGCGGGCATCACCGAAGGCACGATCCGGCTGTCGATCGGTCTCGAGGATCCCGCTGATCTGATCGAGGACCTCGGCCGCGCGCTGTACGCGGCCGGCAAGAGCTGATGCGCTTCGACGTGGCAGGTCACGGCGTCTACGCCTACACCGGGACGCGTGCGTACGACGCTTCGCGACCGACGGCGTTGTTCGTGCACGGCGCGGCGAACGACCATGGCGTGTTCGCACTGCAGTCCCGCTATTTCGCGTGGCACGGCATCAACGTCGTCGCACCCGACCTTCCGGCGCACGGCCGCTCGGCCGGCGCTGCGTTGCCGAGCGTCGAAGCGATCGCG
>JAICVH010000538.1 GCA_025935435.1 Burkholderiales bacterium | reverse complement strand
GTGCGCCCGGCATCAACACGCTCTGCGGCGTGCCGGGCAAAATGCCCTGCGGCGGCAGCTCCGGCATCGTTGGATCGGTCCAGAACCAGCGGGGGCCTGGAACGCTCTGCAATTGTTCGCCGCGCAGATAATCGTAACGCTCGGAGGTCAGTTCGCGTCCGTCGTTTCCCGTGCGAACGATCGTCGGCTTCAGGAAGATCATCAGGTTCGTCTTCTGCCGCACCCGCGTGTCGTAACGGAACAACGAACCGAACACCGGGACGTCGCCGGCGTACGGCAGCTTTTCGGTGCCGTCGGTGAGACTGTCCTGGATCAGACCGCCGAGCACGATGATCTGCTGGTCGTCGATGACCACCGACGACTCGAGCGCACGCTTCGACAGGATCGGTCCCGCGCTTGACGAATCCTGTACGCGAGACACTTCCTGATAGATCCCGAGCCGGATCGTGCCGCCTTCGGTGATCTGCGGCCGTACACGCAGCACGAGTCCGACGTCGCGGCGCTCGATCGTCTGGAACGGCTGCACCGTCGATGTCGATCCGGTCGTTGCGTACTGGCCCGTGATGAACGGAACGTTCTGACCGACGATGATGCGTGCCTCCTCATTGTCGAGCGTCAGCAACGTCGGCGTCGACAGGATGTTCGCCTTCGCGTCATTTTCGAGCGAACGAACGAGCAGGCCGAGATTGTTGATGACGCCGAGTCCCGGAATATTGATCGTGCCATTGATGATGCCGAGGTTCAGTCCCTGCCCGACGGAGCCGAGGTTCACCGACGCGTCGATGATGTTGTTGCCGCTGCCGCGCGTGCCGAAGTTGGTGCCGCCAAATCCCTGCACGCCGGTGCGATTGCGATTGGCACCCGAGAGTACCTGCCACTGGATGCCGAACTCCGCGGCCTTGTCCGAAGAAACTTCGACGATCAGCGCCTCGACGAACACCTGCGCCCGACGGGTATCGAGGCGTTCGATGACCGCGCGCAGATTGTTGTAGACGGGCTCCGGCGCCATGATGACGAGCGCGTTGTTGGCGACATCGGCCTGGATCATGGCGCCGCCCGCCGCGAACGCCGTCGACGCCGCCGTTGCACTCGTTGCGAGCGGACTCGTCGCCGCCGCGGCCGCCGGGAACCCGGTGGTGGCTGCCGTCGCGTTCGGCGGCAGCGTCGCCTGCATCGGCGCGCCTGGCGTGGTGGCCGTACCGATCGCCGGTCGTTCCACACCGTAGAGGCCACGCAAGGTCTCGGCGACGTGAGCGGCGTCCGCGTTGCGCAGATAAATGATGAACACATTGCCGCCGACGCGCGCCGGCGTGTCGAGCTGCTCGATCAACTGTCGGACGCGGGCACTTCGCGCCGGGTTGTCGGCGCGCACCAGGATGCTGTTCGAGCGCGGATCGGCAACGAGCGACACGCGCTGCTGCGCCTCCTGCGCAGCGCCCGGCGCGGTCGTATCGGAAAGCAGCCGATTGACGAGCGCGACGACGTCAAGAGCGGATGCGTTCCGTACCGGGACCAGCATCGGCTCGCCGGCCGGAGGCTGGTCGAGCGACGCGATGATGCGATCGATGCGTTTCAGGTTATCGGCATAATCGGTGACGATGATCGCGTTGTTCGGGATGTACGCCGAGATCGTGTTGTTCGGCGAAATCAGCGGCCGCAGCACGGTCACGAGTTGCGCGGCCGATTCATAACGGAGTGCAATAACCTGCGTCACGATGCGCTCGCCGCTCGCCGTGACGGAACCGCGCTGCACCGGACCTGCCTGCGTCTTCGCGTCCGCTTCCGGAACGATCTTCACGACGCCGTCGGCTTCCACGGTGGCGTAACCCTGCATCCGCAGTGCCGACAGCAGCGTCGGATACACGAGCGCTCTCGGCACCGGTCGCGCCGACACAATGTTGATCGTGCCTTTGACGCGCGGGTCGACGAGGAAATTGCGCCCGGTGATTTCGCCGACCGCCTTCACCACGGCGTCGATATCCGCGTTGACGAAATTGAGCGTGACGGTATCGGAGTCCTGCGCCCATGCGGCAGGTGCGACCAGCAGCAGGCCCGTCACCAGTACCATCCGCGCGATCGCCCGCACGCGCGACATCGTCAGACGCCAGGCACGAAGACAGGCGTCATCCGACACGGCGCGGCGTGACGCAGCGAAAAGGATGATCATCGAGGAGAACGACGCCGCTTCGACGGGCCGGCGGCCTGCTGCAGAACCCGACGCGGCCGTTCGGTAGCCTGGCAGGAGGAAGAAGTCCGCAATCGAAGCGCGTCGCAGAACCGCCGCGCCGGCTTGCATCCCGTTGTGGCAGCGCCGCAACCGAAGGGATCACGCAAGCGTCACGTAGCGGAATCGGCGGCGATGATAGCATGGGGTGTTGCACTTTCCGCTCTGACGGCGGGACGCCCGAAGCGCCGTTGCGGCATGAATCCAACGCCGCGCCCTGACGCATCAAACCCTCGAGCAATTAGAGGGAGTACCCATGCTGCATGCAGGCAGTACACCGTCGGGCGGCGTCCCGCGCCGGCTGGTGCTCGGCGCCGCGTTCGCGATCGGCCTTCTCGCGGCGCTCGCACCGCATACGGCGGCCGTGTTCGCGGCAGATCAGGCGACCACGCTGATCGTCGCGCAGTCTGAGGCGCCCGGCACATCGCCATC
>JAICVH010000424.1 GCA_025935435.1 Burkholderiales bacterium | reverse complement strand
CGATCCTCGATGCATTGCAGGCGCTGCGTACCGGCTGGGTCGACCACCTGATGGTGACGATCACGGAACTCGGCAGCACGTACGTGACGGTCGCCGTCGTCGCGGTCGTCTCGATCTGGTTCGCCCTGATGCGTCGCTGGCGAACGCTCGGCTACTGGGTGGGGGCGTGCGCGTTTGCGGCAGTACTCGTCATCGTCCTGAAGACGGGCTTTTCGCGCGTGCGGCCCGACACGCCCTACGCGGTCGTCGATCCCTACTCGTTTCCGAGCGGTCACGCGGCGCTGTCGATCGTTGTCTACGGCTTTCTCGCATTCCTCGTCGCGCACGGCAAGCCTGGCTGGCAAAAGATTGCCGTCGCTTTGCCTGCGGCGGGCATCGCCGTGCTGATTGCTTTCTCGCGGCTGTATCTCGGCGCGCATTGGTTCTCCGACGTGGCCGCAAGCGTCGGTCTCGGCCTCGCATGGATCGGCTTGCTGTGCATCGCCTACATTCATCACGTTCGTGAGCTGCCGCTGCGTGCGGTGCCGACGTTGCTCATCGCGTTGACCGCGCTCTCCTTCTTCGGAACCGCATACGCACACCGCTATCACGAGCGGGATTTCGATCGGTATGCAAAACCGGCGGCGCTTCGGAAGCTGTCGCTCGATGCGTGGCAGTCGGGCGAATGGCGAAGCTTCCCGCGCGCTCGCTCCGAGGTGCGCGGCCAGCGCGAGGAGCCCTTTTCCCTGCAGTGGGTCGCGTCGACGACGCACGTCGGAGACGTGCTGCGCGCAGCGGGCTGGCGCGAGCCCGCTCTTTGGAAGTCGCATGCGGCGATGTTGTGGCTGGTGCCGGCAACGCCGATCGGCGAATTGCCGGTATTGCCCAAGCTGCACCAGGGGCAGGCCCCGTCGCTCACCTTCGTGCAACCGGTCGATACGACGAAGCGTCTGGTGCTGCGGCTATGGCACGTCGCCGACGTCAGCGACGGCGCGCGCGGCGAGCCGCTTTGGACCGGTATCGTCACTGCGGAACTCAGTCGCATGGAATTCGGCCTCGTCGCTACGGCGAGGACGACCGGCGACGTCGCGGCGCCCTTGCAGGCGTTCGATCATGCCGTGCGCAGCGCGAACGCGAATGTTCGAAAGGAGACCGCACTCGGCATGCCGGTGCTGCTGGTGTGGTGATCGCGGTTGCGGTGATCATTGTGCGCCGCCGCCCGGAACGCGGTCTATGATGCCGAGGCGCGCGGCAACGCATTGCGTACACCGTTTCAGGCCGTGACGGCGCGGAGTCGATGCGCCAGAACGGCCGGTGAAAGCAACCGCACATTGATGCACATTGAGCCGATTCACATCGTTGCGGTGATCGCCGTTGGTGCGGGTGCCACCGCACTCCTGGATCTGTGGACTGTGCTGTTGAGGCGCGTTCTCGGCGTTCCTTCACCGAACTACTGCCTGGTCGGCCGTTGGTTCGCGTACATGCCCGATGGCGTGTTCAGACACGACAGCATCGCCGCATCGCCCCGGAAGCGACTCGAGTGCGCCGTCGGGTGGACGGCTCATTACCTCATTGGCGTTGCATTCGCCGCGACGCTCGTACTGGTGGTGTCTGCCGAATGGCTTCTGAAGCCAAGTCTCGCGCCCGCGCTGCTATGCGGTGTCGCAACGGTCGCAGTCCCGTTCCTCGTGATGCACCCCGCATTCGGGCTTGGCCTTGCGGCGTCGAAAGCGCCGAATCCCGGCCAGGCACGGCGTCGCAGCCTGCTTGCGCACACGGTGTTCGGAATCGGCTTGTACGTTTCCGCGCTGCTGTTCAGTTTCTTGATCGGAATGCGCGCCTGACGGCGTTTCGTCGGGCTGCTCCACGCACATGCCGCAATGACGCAATTAGGAGGAGTCGATATGTCAACGAACGTGGTTGAAGGCGGGTGCTGCTGCGGTGCAATTCGCTATCGCATCAGCGGTACGCCGACCAACAGCATGGTGTGCCATTGCCAAAGCTGTCGGCGCGTTGCGGCCGCCCCCGTCGTCGCCTGGGTGACGTTTCCGACGCAGCATTTCCAATTCCTCCACGGGCAGCCGTCGGAGTTTCACTCGTCGGAGCCGGTGCGCCGCACGTTTTGTGCGGCCTGCGGTACGCCTTTGACCTACGAGCACCGCGATCATGCAAGCTCCGTGGATGTCACGACCTGCAGTCTCGACGATCCGAACGCGTTTCCGCCGACGCATCACTCGTGGTTGACCCATGATCTTGCGTGGGTCCGGTTCGGCGACGGCTTACCGACGTTTGGCGAGTGGCGACCATCATCGAACCCGGCGCAAACTTGATGGAACCCGCATTGCGGCGCCATGACGGCTTCTAAGTCTATTGCACAATCAAAGGGCCCGTCGCGAACGACGAGCCCTTGGGATTCGGGACACGGCGGCCGGAGTGAATCGTCACCGATGTGTCAGGAACGATTCGTAGCCGATGTCCTCGGAACGTACCTGCAGAAATTGGTAGCGAGCGAGGGACTCGAACCCCCGACCAAAGGATTATGATTCCTCTGCTCTAACCAACTGAGCTAGCTCGCCTTTCAAGCAACATTATAGCGAACCCGCTGCGCGTCGAGCCGCAGCGGCCGCCGCAGTCCACGTCCGCACTGCGACGTGCAAACCGCCGTCGCATTCAATGCAAATTCCGTTGGAGATCGCCGAGCTTCCGCTGCACGTGCAGATCGCCGTGCCGTGCATCGTGCTGATCGGCTACACGATTTTTGGCGCGACGGGATTCGGTTCGTCGATCATTTCGGTACCCGGACTCGCGCATTTTTTCCCGCTCACCTTCACGGTGCCGCTGATCACGACCACCGACGCATTCGCCGCAACGTCGACGGCGTTGCGATTGCGCCGGCTGGTCGCATGGCGTGAAGTGGGGCGGCTGCTGCCTTCGCAACTCGTGGGGATCACGCTCGGCGCCACGCTGCTCCTCAACCTGCCGCGGGCGCCCGCGCTGCTTGCGCTCGGCGTGTTCGCCGCGACGTACGGCGCTTACGTGCTGACCGGTGCACGGCGTCTCGTCCGCGCACCCGGCTGGCTCGCGTGGCCGGTCGGCGCAGTGGGTGGCGTGTTTTCTGCGCTCTTCGGAACCGGTGGACCCATTTACATCGTGTATCTGTCGGCGCGCATTCTCGACAAAGCGGCGTTGCGCGCGACGGCCGCGATCGTCGTGGCGATCAGCGTCTGGATTCGGCTGGTTCTGTTCGCTGCGACGGGACTGCTGCTCGACCCAACGCTCCTGGCGTGGGTGTTGATGCTGTTGCCGGTGATGGTGCTCGGGTTGTGGCT
>JAICVH010000379.1 GCA_025935435.1 Burkholderiales bacterium | reverse complement strand
GCCAGCCGAGCATCGAGATCGCGCTGCAGATGCTGCTTCGTCATTACGACCGCGATTCGAGCCCACGCCCGACGCCGCCGCTCGACGATCTCGACAAGCTGTTTCGGCACAGCCGCACGCGGCAATACGCCGCAGACCTCGCGCAGGCGCAGGCGGGCGAGGATGCCGGACATGCCGAGTTCCGCGCATTGCTCGCAACCAATCGAATCACGTATTTCGATCGTTTTTTGCAGACGACGCGTCCGGTGCCGGCTGCTTCAGGCGATACACGCACTTGATGCCGTCCCAGTCCGCGTGGAGGTCGGCGAGGTCGATTTCCACGATCGGTTCGAGTTCGTCGCCGAACGATTGCCGCTTGCCGAAGCGCAGGTATTCTCCGTCGGGCGCAGGCTCGAACGCAGCACCATGGCGGCGCACGTAGTCGCGAAACGGCAAGAGCGTGCCGTTTTCCCAGATCTCAACGAGCCGCGCGTACTCTGCGGGCAGGTCGGTGCGCACGTCATCGGCATCGATCTTCGCGACGCCGCCGTCGCGAAGCACGCGCATCACGTCGCGCACGACGCCGACCTTGTTGCCGAAATACAGCCACGCGACCTGGCTGTAGACGAGATCGAAGGTCGCGTCGGGAAATGGCAAGCCAGCGGCGACGTCGCCGTGAACGATCGACGGCAGCGGCGCCGGGTCCGTGCCGACATCGAGCAGGTTGCGCTCGCGTGCGTTACGCAGGAGCACGTCGGCATCGCCGTCATTGCGCAGACGATTCTGTCCGTAGAGCGCGACGCGCCGCCCGTACCGCGCGCGAAGCTCGAGCAGTGCGGTGCCGTAACCGCAGCCGAGTTCGAGCACGCGCACGACGTCCTGATGATCGAGACGCGCGTCGATGTCGGCCACGACGCCGCCGACGGTGCGATCGAGGTCCCGCACGCCGCGGCCGCGATGGTCGCGCTTGGCTCGGAAATGCGCGTCACGCAGCATGTGACTTTCCCATCGCCGCATCGCGTGACGTCGCCTCGACAGCCGCGGGCAGCGCGCTGGCCGACGCGACGGCAGCGGCGAGGTCGGCGGGGTCGTCGACCACGTAGTACGTCACCTGCTTCTCGCGTCCGCGCACGCTGACCGTGTGTTGCGCGAAGCGGGACAAGTCGACGGCGGCCGCCGTTGCGCAGGCCGCCGAGACGACGATCGCACAGCCGTGCTGCTTCGTTTCAGCTTCGAGTCGTGCGGCGACGTTCACCGTATCGCCGAGCGCGGACAGAATCGGTGTGGCGGGCGGTCCCATCGTCCCGACGATCGCATCGCCGGCATGGATGCCGATTCCCGCGATGAGCGGCGTCGGCAGGTCGTGCGCGAGCGCAGCATTGATGCGCGTGAGGCGCGCCTGGATGGCGACGGCACCGCGCATGGCGTCGCGGCAGCCGCGTGCAAGACCGGTTTGCGTTCCATAGAGTGCCATCAGTCCGTCGCCGTTGAACGTCGAATAGTAGCCGCCGGTTTCGCGCAGCGCGTCGGCCATCTCCGCAAAGAAGCGGTTGAGGATGAAGAAGACGTCGTAAGGCAGCCGCTCTTCGCCGAGTCGACTCGATTCGCGTAGATCGACGAACATCACCGCGATGCGCCGTTCATGACCCGGCGTTCGTCGTATGTCGAGATCGGCAGGCGTGACGTGCGGCGGCAGCAGCGGCGTGACGGTCAGGCTCTTCGTCGGCCGCAACTGGCACGCGAGCCGTACGTCCGCGGCGGCGCCAATGCGGGCGAGCGCGGCCGCCTCGATCGGCTGCACCGGCGGCAGGCTCTTCGTCCCCGTATCGACGCGGACGCGACAGGTCGTGCAGCGGGCGCGGCCGCCACATACCGATGCGTGGGGAATACCCGCGTCGCGCAGTGCCTCGAGCAGCGACAGGCCGACCGGCGCCGTGACCACTCGGCCATTGGCATGGTGGATCCGGTAACGCGCGCCGCGGGCGAGCGCGATGCGGCGCGCGCCGCGGGCCAAGAGCACGAGCGAGAGCAACCCGCCGTAAATCAGGTACGCGAAGTCCTCACGTTGAGCGAGGCGCGCGCGCACTGCGGCGTCACTTTCGCTCGCATTCACACCTTGCGGGGCTGCGTAGGCAGACGAAGCGAAATCCTCACGCTGTGCCGCATCCTCCCGCAGTTCCGCGCCCGCGCCGTACAGGCCGAGCAGGGCGAGCAGGGGGACGGTGACCGCCACCGGATACAGGATGGGCAGCGCGCGCCGGTAGCCCGCCCGCAGGCGCAACCAGAAATGCAACCCGATCACCAGATGCGTCCAGACGATCAGCACCAGCACCGGCTGGCGCACCGCGCTCACCGGGTTGCCGAGGATCGCGTCGACGACGCTTCGGTACGTCGGCGTCGTACCGAGCATCTCGCTCGCGATCCGCGTGCCGAAAACGTGCGGAATCAGCAACAGCGGCACCAGCAGTCCGAGGGCGAGCTGCGCGAACTCCCAGACCGGCATTCGAAGCGTCTTGCGTCGCCACAGCGCGTACAGCCCAAGCAGCAGATGCGTCAGCAGGGCGCCGTACAGCGCCAGCGTGCCGGGAACGCTGCGCCAGACGGGGAGGAGCACGTCGAGAAGCGCCTGCTGCGTATCGATCGAGATGACGCCGAGCGCGTGGTCGACGAAATGCGACGTCACGTAAACCGCGAGGACCAGCCCGGTGACGTTGCGCAGGCGGCGCACGACGGCGTCGGCGCCCCGAGGGGTGCCGAGCGAGGGCAGGACTCGGGCGGTGCGCACGGCGTCGATTGTCGGCTATCCTACGGCCGGCGTGCTACGCCAGGCCGCTACACGCCGGGCGTGGAATCGCGACGCGCGTGATTTCCGAACGGCGGGACACCGTCATCGAACGTCGCCGGCGTCGCTCCAGGCGAGGGAACCATCGTGGAAAGACTCGACAACGCGCGAATCCTCATCTACAGCCATGACAGCTTCGGGCTGGGCCACCTGCGTCGCTGCCGGGCGATCGCCCACGCGATCGTCGACCGGTACAAAGGCGTTTCGGTCCTGATCCTGTCCGGGTCGCCGATCATCGGGAGTTTCGACTTCCTCCCGCGCGTCGATTTCGTCCGGATCCCGGGCGTGATCAAGCTCACCAACGGCGAATACCAGTCGCTTGGGCTGCATATCGATCTCGACCAGACGATGGCGATCCGTGCCGCGATCATCCGCCAGACGGCCGAGAGCTTCCGTCCCAACCTCTTTCTCGTCGACAAGGAGCCGCTCGGCCTGAAAGGCGAGGTGGTGCCGACGCTCAAGATGCTGAAGGCGCAAGGCGCGACGCTGGTGCTCGGCCTGCGCGACATCATGGACGACCCGCGGCTGCTGCTTCGCGAATGGAAGCGCAAGAACGTGCTGCCCGCGCTCGAGCGCCTCTACGATGACATCTGGGTCTACGGGCTCGCCGACTTCGCCGATCCGTTGCAAGGGGTCGCATGCCCGGCCTCCGTCCGCTCGAAGATGATCTACACCGGTTATCTGCGCCGTGCGGTGCCGCAGATGAAAACCGCCGAGCCGCCGGT
>JAICVH010000571.1 GCA_025935435.1 Burkholderiales bacterium | reverse complement strand
TGTCGCTACGCGCCGGCGAGATCCTCGGCATCGCCGGCGTCTCCGGAAACGGACAGGACGCGCTTGCCGACGTGCTGTGCGGACTGCTCGAGCCCGTCTCCGGAACCGTGAAGCTCGCCGGCCGCGTGATGCCGGCGGTGCCGCGTGCATGGATCGACGCGACCGTGGCGCGGATTCCGGCCGATCGCCATGGCGTCGGCGTCGTCGGCGACTTCAGCGTCTGGGAGAACGCGATCGCCGAGCGCTATCGGCGACCGTTTGCGAGCGCCGGCATCCTTAGACGCAGCGCCGCGCGACGTTATGCGAAGGCGTTGAGCGATCGCTTCGACGTCCGGGGTGGCGGACTCGACACGCCGGCGCGCGCGTTGTCCGGCGGTAACGTGCAGAAGCTGATCCTCGGTCGTGCGCTGACGGGGGGCTTCGCGCAGGGCGATGACTTTGCGCCCGTGCTGATCGTCGCGAACCAGCCGACCTGGGGCCTCGATGTCGGTGCCGTCGCGTACGTGCATCAGCGGCTGCTCGACGCATCGGCGCGCGGTGCTGCGGTGCTGCTCGTGTCGGACGACCTGGACGAGATCGTCGCGCTATGCGACCGCATCGCCGTCATGCATGCGGGGCGGCTCACGCCGGCGCGTCCGGCCAGCGAATGGACGCGCGCCGATCTCGGGCTTGCGATGACCGGATCAGTCCCGGCGACGCGTGCGGCTTGAGGCGCGCAGCGAGCGGTCGCGCGCGGCGCTGGTGTTTGCGCCGTTCGCCGCGATCGTCTTCACGCTGGGCGTCACGATGCTGCTCGTCGCCTGGGCGGGTGCGCCGATCCGCGAAACGTATGCATTGCTGTTCGCCGGCGCGTTCGGCTCTCGCTTCGCGTGGAGCGAAACGCTGACGCGTGCGACACCGCTGATCCTGACCGGGTTGTCCGCCGCCGTTGCCTTTCGCGCGCGGCTCTGGAACATCGGTGCCGAGGGACAGCTCTATGCCGGCGCGCTCGCCGCGGTCGCTGTCGGCGGCTTGCATGGCGGCACCGGTTTCGAATGGCCGGCCGCGGCGCTCTTCCCCGCAATGGTCGCCGCTGCCATCGCTGCCGGCGCCCTGTTGCTCCTGATACCCGCGGTGCTGCGCACGCGCTTCGGCGTCGACGAAGTCGTCACGACGCTGCTGTTGAATTTCATCGTGCTGCTGTTCGTATCGATGATGCTCGACGGTCCGATGAAGGATCCGACCGCGCTCGGCTGGCCGCAAAGCGTCGCGCTCCGCGACGACCTTCAACTCGACAAGCTGGTGCCGCGAACGCGCGTGCACACCGGTCTGATCGGTGCGATCGTTCTCGCGGCCGTGCTCGCGTTCGTCATGCGGGCGACGACGCTCGGTTTCGAGACGCGAGCCGTCGGTGCGAGCGCCCGTGCTGCGGCGTTCGTTGGCGTTCCCGTAGCGCGCACGATCGCGCTGGTAGCGATCATTTCCGGCGGCCTGGCCGGGTTGGCAGGCGCGATCGAGGTCGCCGGTCGCACCGGCTACGTGACGCTCGACATGTCGCCGGGTTACGGTTACAGCGGCATCGTCATCGCGATGCTCGCGGCGCTGAATCCGCTCGGCGTGGTCGCAGCCGCCATTTTCATTGCGGGCGTGCTGGTCGGCGCCGACAGCATGAGCCGCGGCGTTGCCGTGCCGACGTACATCGCCGACGTCATCGTCGCCGTTTCGCTGATCTCGATGCTGGTTGCGACGCTGTTCGTCCGCTATCGGTTGCGCGCGTCGTGACGTTCCCGGACGTTTTCGCGCTCCTCGCGAACGCCGACTTCTGGGCGGCCGTGCTGCGCATCGCGACGCCGCTGATCTTCGGTACGCTCGGCGTGCTGCTGTGCGAGCGCGCGGGCGTGCTGAACCTCGGCATCGAAGGCATCATGGTCGCCGGTGCGTTCGCGGGCTGGCTCGCCGTTTACCGCGGTGCCGACCTTTGGCTCGGCGTCGGCGCGGCCGCGCTGACGGGGGCGGCGTTCGGGCTGCTGCACGCGTTTCTGACCGTCTCGCTGGCGTTGTCCCAGCATGTCTCCGGCCTCGGCATCACGCTGTTCGCGACCAGCGTTTCGTATTACGCGTATCGCGTGAGCTTTCCCAACGTCTCGTCGCCGCCGACGATTCAGCCGTTCGCCGAGTTGTCGTCGCTCGCGATTCCCGTATTGTCGTCGCAGACGGCGCTCACCTGGCTCGCGCTCGCCATCGTTCCGCTGCTTGCCTGGATTCTCTACCGCACGCCGCTCGGGCTCGCATGGCGCACCGTCGGCGAGAATCCTGCCGCCGTCGAGGCGCAGGGTATCGACGTCGTTCGGTTGCGCACGGCGGCCGTTGCCGCGGGCTCCGCGCTGATGGGTGTCGCAGGCGCGTTTCTCACGCTATCCGCGTTCAACGCGTTCTATTTCAACATGGTGAACGGCCGCGGCTGGATCTGTATCGCGCTCGTCGTGTTCGCAT
>JAICVH010000056.1 GCA_025935435.1 Burkholderiales bacterium | reverse complement strand
TGCATCAGCGGGAACGTGTTGTATGCGAACCCGGCACGGATTCCTGCGACCAACCCGCCCGACAACACCATGACGAACAGAAGCGCGACGACTGCGCCGGCGTAGCGTTGCAACGATGCGCGCGTCGTGGTCGAAGCGTCGGCGCGCGCGGGAAACGCGAGCGACAGCGCGATCCAGAGCGTTGCACCGAAGATCGCAAATGCCAGTCCCAGGTGCGCGGTCAACCGGAATTGCGACACGCGCGGGGTGTCGACGAGGCCGCTTTGCACCATCAGCCAGCCGACGATACCCTGCAGAGCGCCGAGGACGAAAATGCCGGCGAGCGGCCATGCGAGTCGGCGCGGGATGCGCCCGCGCGCCAGGAACCACAGGAACGGCAGCAGAAACACCAGGCCGATCGCGCGTCCGAGCAGCCGATGCGCGTACTCCCACCAGTAAATACGCTTGAATTGCGCGAGCGTCATCGCGTGGTTGACGTCGCGGAACTCGGGCGTCAACTGGTATTTCGCGAACGCGTCGTTCCAGTCCGCAGCCGAGAGCGGCGGCAGCGTACCGACGATCGGCTGCCATTCGGTGATCGACAACCCGGAATGGGTGAGACGCGTCACGCCGCCGACGACGACGATGGCGAACACGAGCGCACAGCAGATGCAAAGCCACGTGATCAACGCGCGCGACCCGGCCGGACGCGTCGCGCGCGAACCCGCGCTGAACGCGCGCGAAGACGTTTCGGTTATCGACGCGGCCGGTACAGCGCCGCGGGTCATCACGCCGTCAGTGGCCATGGTTCGCGGTACCCGCGGCACCGGCGCCTTCGACGTTCGCCACGACGTCGACCCGTCCCGATCGTTCGAATTGCAACGTCAACGGAATGCTGTCGCCGATGACGAGCGGCTTGCGCAGCTCGATGAGCATCACGTGAAATCCGCCCGATCCGAGCGCGACGCTCCGCTTTGCGGGCAGGTCGATGCCGGCGACCGGGCGCATCTTCATCAGGTTGCCTTCCATCGTCATCGAGTGGATTTCCACCGACGCCGCGGCGGCGGAGGTAACGCGAAGCAGGCGATCGGGCGCGCTACCGCGGTTGTGGATCGTGAGGTACGCCGCGCCCGTGCGCGCCCCAGGCGGGGTCGGTCGCGCGTAGGAATGTTCGATCGCGAGATTGCCGAGGATGACGTCGGTTGCAGCGGCGGGGACGGCGAAGATCCAGAACATCCCTGCAACGAGCCGGCGCAGCGAAGCGTGCATCGGCTCGATTTTACGCGCGGTCGTTGACAGCCCGGTCGGCAGGTCGTCTAATTCGCCGGGCCGACACAATCAGAGCCGCCCGCGCATGACGCGGCAAACGGCCTCCGCCGCGCATCCAAACCGAGGAGGAAATCCGATGCAACCGTTCATCCGTACCGTCGTGCGCGGCGTCGTCGCGCTTGCGTTCGCCGTCGCTTCCACGGCGTTCGCGCAACAAGCGATCACACTCCACGGCGCCGTGCAGTTCAACGACGATCACGCGTTCAACCGCGCGCTCGTCCGGTTCCAGGAACTGACCGCGAAGTACTACGGCAAGCCGATCAATTTCGTCCTGCACAAGAACAGCGAGCTCGGTCTGGAGAAGGACTACTTTGCGTTCATGAACCAGGGGATCTCGGTCGACTACGGCATCGTGTCGCCGGCGCACATGTCGACGTTCTCGAAGGCGGCCCCGTTCATCGACGCGCCGTTCCTGTTCCGCGATCTCGACCACTGGAACAAGGTGCTCGACGCCGACACGCTGAAGCCGATCGCCGACGAGGTCTCGGCGAAGGGCGACGTGATGTTGATCGGTTTTGCCGGCGGCGGCACGCGCAACATCTTCGCCAACAAACCCGTGCGCAACCTGGCGGAGATGAAGGGCCTGAAGGTGCGTGTGCAGGGCGCGCCGATCTGGAGCAAGACGTTCTCCGCCGTCGGCATGGCGCCGACGGTCATCGCGTACGACGAGATCTACAACGCCATCCAGAACGGCGTGATCAATGCCGGCGAGAACGAGGCCGCCGGCGTCGAAGCGATGAAGTTCTACGAAGTGGGCCCGAACCTCAACATGACGCAGCACGCGATCACGATCCGGCCCATCTGTTTCTCCGGCAAGACGTTCAAGAAACTGCCGGCCGACCTGCAGGCTGCGATTCTGAAGGCCGGCAAGGAAGCGGGCGTGTACGGTCGTCAGATCGAGTCGGGCGAGGACCAGAAGAAGCTCGAAGCGCTGGAAAAGGCGGGCAAGCTCAAGCGCGTTCAGTTCACGGACCGCGCGGCGATGAAAAAGCTGGCGGACCCGGTGATGGCCGAATACGCGAAGGAAATCGGCGCCGACGCGATCTACCAGAAGATCAACGCGATGTAGGCATCGTCGATACGAGGTCCGGCGGCCAGCGCGAGCCTTCCGCCGGACGCTTCGTCTGCAAATGATCGGAGCCCGCGCATGCACAAGTTCTTGAGCGCCTATTACCGCCTCTTGAACCTCCTGCTTGTCGTTAGCGTCGCGGCGCTGATCCTGCCCGTCACGCTGCAAATGATCTCTCGGCTCACCGGGCTCATCCCGGCGTGGATCTGGACCGAGGAGATGGCGCGCTTCCTGTTCATCTGGATGGTGATGCTTGGCGCGATGATTGGCGTGCGCGATGGCACGCACTTCGAGGTCGACGTATGGCCGGAGATGACGCCGCGCGGCAACGCTGCCGTCGGTCTCGTGTCGATGGTCTTCGTCCTGATCACCGCGCTGATCTTCGTCTGGTACGGGATCAAGTTCGTGCAGTTCGGCTGGAACCAGACATCCGAGCTGGCCGATCTGCCCATGGCGTGGATCTTCATCGCGTGGCCGCTCACCGGCGCGACGTGGCTTTTATTCGGCATTCCGCGCCTGCGCGCCGATATCCGCATCCTCCGGTACGGACCGACTCCCGAAGATGTCGCCGTGGCGCGCGACATCGGCACCGGCAGTCTCATCTGAGATGACCGCCGCGCTGACGCCCGGCGCCGCTGCGCTCTGGCTGTTCGGCGCCTTCTTCCTGCTGATGATGCTGCGCGTGCCGGTTGCGTTCGCGCTCGGGCTCGCGTGCCTGCCTGTGCTGATCATCGAGCCGCGGCTGTCGCCGATGGTGATCTTCAACACGACGTTCAAGGCTTACAACTCGTTCATCCTGCTCGCGGTGCCGTTCTTCCTGCTCACGGCAAACCTCATGAACGTCGGCGGGATCACCGATCGACTCGTGCACCTGTCGCGCACGATGGTTGGGACTTTTCCGGGCGCGCTCGCGCAGATCAACGTGCTTCTGTCCGTCTTCTTCGCCGGCATCTCGGGGTCGTCGACCGCCGACGCCGCGAGCCAGGGCAAGATCTTCATCGAAGCGCAGGTCAAGGAAGGGTACGACCTGTCTTTCTCGATCGCGATCACGGCGGTTTCGGCCGTGCTCGCGGTCATCATTCCGCCGTCGATCCTGATGGTCGTGTGGGGCGGCGTGCTGCAGGTATCGATCGGTGCGCTTTATCTCGCCGGCGTGATTCCCGGCCTGCTGATCGGATTGGCGCAAATGGCAACCGTGCACGCCTACGCGAAGATCCGCAACTACCCGACGTATCCGCGCTCGTCGTTCAAGGAATTCGTGAAGGCAGCGCTCGTCTCGGTGCCGGCGCTGATGACGCCGTTCATCATCGTCGGCGGCATCCTTCTCGGCTGGTTCACCGCGACCGAATCGGCCGCCGCCGCCGTGCTTTACGCCGCGATCCTGTCGCTCGGGTTCTACCGTGAGATGGGCAGCAAGCAGCTGTATGAAGCGCTGCTCGAAACCGGCAAGCTTTCGGCGATCGCGCTCTTTTGCGTCGGCACCGCGTCGATTTTCGGCTGGCTGCTCGCGTATTACCAGATACCGAAGGCTCTGCTTGCGAACGTGGCCACGTGGGGCATGGGGCCGATCGGCGTCGGCTTTTTCATCGTGCTCGTGTTCCTCGTCGTGGGCTGCTTCCTGGACGCGATTCCCGCGATCATCATCGTCGGCACGGTTTTACAGCCGCTCGCCGAGTCGGTGCACATGCACCCCGTGTCGTTCGCGATCATCAGCATCGTCGCGCTCGCGTTCGGCCTCGTCACGCCGCCGTACGGCATGTGCCTGATGGTATCGTGCGCGATCGCCAAGGTGCGCTTGCGCTACGCGCTCAAGGACACGATGATCATGCTGGTGCCGATGCTGCTGGTGCTAGCGGCGATGATCGTCTGGCCGCGGATTCCGTTGTGGCTGCCGGAGCTCATCCGTCCGGACTTCCTCAATTGAGTGACACGATGCTGCACTTGAAGCCGCTGTCGGCGGGCTTCGGACTCGAGGCGACCGGCGTCGATCTCGCGCACCCGCTGTCCGATGCGGCATTCAGTGAAATCGAACGGGCATTCCTCGACGGCCAGGTGCTGGTGTTCCGACAGCAGCGGCTGACGCCAGCACAGTTCCTGGCGTTTGCACGGCGCTTCGGTCCGCCGGAGCCGCATGTCATCGATCAGTTCCATCATCCGGCGGATCCGAACATCCTGATCCTGTCGAACCGCGTCGAGAACGGCAAGCCGCTCGGGCTTGCCGACGCAGGCACGTACTTTCACACCGATTATTCGTATCTCGACGTGCCGGCACGCGCGACGACGCTCTACTCGATCGAGGTGCCCGCAGTTGGCGGCAACACGCTCTTCGCCAACCAGTACGCGGCGTACGACGGGCTCTCGGCTGCGATGAAGCGGCGCATCGACCCGCTGCTCGCGATCCATCACTACGGCAATCGCCACAATCAGGACGAGTCGACGCGCACGGTCGCCTCGGTGCTCACGGCTGAGCAGAAGGCAAGGATGCCGCTCATCACGCATCCCGTTGCCCGCACGCATCCGGCGACCGGCCGCAAGGCGCTCTACGCAGTGTCGGGGAGCTCGTTCGGCATCGTCGGCATGCCCGACGACGAGGCGCATGCGCTGCTCGACGAACTCGCCTCGCACGCGACACAGCCGCGCTATCAGTTGAGCGTCACTTACGGCATCGGCGATGTCGTCATCTGGGACAACGCGTCGTTGCTGCATTCGGCGACGCTGGTCGATCCTGCACATCCGCGGACGCTGTGGCGAATCACGCTTAAGGAGGCGGCGCCTGCGGGCCGCGCCGAGGCGATCCTGGCGTCCGCGTTCGTGAACGGCGGCATGTAACAGCCATTCAGGCGGTACAGCACGGCTGGCAACGTCGCGACGATTCCGGGGGGTCAGCGGGCGGCGAGCGCGTTGAATACGCCGACGTCGAACGCGCGCTCGACGAGCCAGATTGAGGCGACAGCGGCGATCGCGACCGAGCCGCCACCGAAGAGCAACCGTCGATACGTCCATGTCGACCGCAGCGTGTACGCGACGGGCAGGAACGCGCACACGATGGCAAGCTGACCCGCTTCGACGCCCAGGTTGAATGCAGCGAGCGACAGTGCGAGCGAACCGCTCGGCAGGCCGAGGTCCTGCAGGGCGCCCGCGAAGCCGAACCCATGCAGCAGGCCGAAGCCGAACGCCGCGATCCAGCGGCCGTTGGCAACGACGGGGAACAGGTTGTTAAGCGCCGCCAGCACGACGGACAGCGCGATCCCGGACTCGACCGCGCGCGACGGCAGAATGACGATCGACAAAGCGGCGAGCGACAACGTGATCGAGTGCGCGACCGTGAACGCCGTCACGACCTTGAAGACGTCGACAAAGGCGTCGTGGAACGATGTTCGCGGACCCCACGCTTCGCCGCTGCGCAGCAGCACTGCCGGCAGCAGCAGCGATAACAGGAACAGCACGTGATCGAAGCCCGTCCAGATGTGCGAGACGCCTTCGCGCACGTACGTCGTGAACTGGCCCCACCCGCCGCTGCTCTCGCCGCCGACGATCCGGTGCGGCGTATCGACGCTGAAAACGACGCTGTAACTCGCGCCGCGTTCGACATAATTCAGCAAGCCGCGATGCAACGGATCTAGGCCCTCGAACAGCCGATAGTCGAGCGCCAGCGTCGGTCCATGCTGCGCACAGCGACCGGTGAATGTCAGCACCGCGTATGCGCCGTCCGTGTGCGTATCGATCCGTTGATCCGCCGGTGCCAGCGCACAACGTTCACCGGCTGACGAGACCTGCAGCCGCGACAGCGCATAACGCGCGATGTCGGCGTGCCGGCTGCGCACTTCGCCCCACGTCAGGTCCCCGTCGCCGTTCGCGTCGAGCCCGAGCGCATTGTCGAGATCGCGCAACGCGATATCCCATTGCCCGCGCAGCGACGCGCCGTCACGCTCGAGCGTCAGATACGCATCGCTCGCCTTGTGTGCGAATGCCGGGAGTGCGAGCAAGGCAGCCGCGAGGAAAGCAATCGGCCGCATCACCGGGCACGCTCCGCGCGCGGCATGAGGATCGCGTCGTCCAGGTGGTGGGCGATTATCCAGTCCGCGACGATTTTCAGCGTCGCCGCGTCGCCGGTCGACTGCGCTGCTTCGATCAGGATGCGCAGATCCGCCGGCTCGCGCTGTACGGCCCAGTTGTCGCGTGCGAGCGCGAGCGCCGCGCGCGCGTCGTGTTCGATCGCCAAGCGAAAGCGCGCCTCCTCGCGCCGATGTACGGCGTCACCACGTCGGCGCGCCGCATCGAAGCGCGCAGCCAGCGCCTCGCGATGCTTCGCGAACGACGCGGCGTGGTCGGCGAGACCCTGCTCGGCCAGGGCAAGACGCAGCAGCAGCGCGTCGTTGCGCTCATCGTCGCGCAACAGCGCAAGCACGTCGCGCGGACGTTCGTGGTCGAGCAGAAAATCGGCGTAAGCGCCCTTGAGATACGGGTCCCGCGGATCGATGGCGAGCGCCGTGCGAAAGTGGCGTTCAGCGGTGGCCGGATCGCCGCGCCGCGCGGCGATCTCGGCCGCAAGCGTCGACGCCCACGCGCGGACCTCGGCGTTGCCACCCGCGTCGGCGAGTGTTTGCCGCAGCGTTTCGTACGCGGCAGCCGCGTGTCCGGAGAGACTCGCGGGGGCCGCATCGCACGCGGCGACGACGATGGCGGCGACGCGACCCACGAGCGTCGCACAGTCGCGCCGCGCGTCGGCGTAACGGCCGATAACGCTGTGCACGGTCGCACGAGTGAGCCGCCCCTGGGCGAGCGACGGCTGCGCGGCGAGCAGATGATCGAGATCGGCGAGCGCGCCATCGAAGTCGTGCTGGCTCTGCTTCAGCGTGGCACGCAACAGCAGCACCGCGACGGGTATGTCGTAGCCGGTCCACCATGGCGCGAGCGCCGCCTGCGCCTGGCCCAGAAAGCGCGGGTCGCCGAAGGTTCGTGCCGCGTCGATTGCACTGCGGGCTACCGGCAGCGCGATGTCGAGATCGCGCGGATTCGCGATCAACGCGGCACGCATTCGCTTCAGATGCGTCAGCGCGGCATCGCCCTTCTCCGGCAGGCGCTCGAGCACGACGGCATCGTTGTCGGGCACGAACGGCCGCGCGTGGGCAACGTCCGCCAGCAGCGCTGCGATCAACACGACGATCGACGCTCGCCACACGGCCGGACTGCCCACGCTCGACTCGGCCTGCGTTACGGCCGCTTTGCGGACTTGATCGCGTTGTCGTCGTTCGGCGAGCCCTTCAACGGTGCACGCAGGTATGGGAACTCGTTCGCAAAAAACGCCGAGCCGATGTACGCGCCGTCGGTGTAATGCAGGCCGCCGGCGGGTGCATCGGCCGGCTTGCATCCGCCGATGTTCAACGTGCAGAGCACGCCCATCGCGACACGAAGCTCGATGTCGACGACGTCATCGGCCGGGCGGCGGCCATTCGGAAAGCCCGCGTTGTCGCCGGCCAGCACGCCGAGCCGGTTTTGCGACGGCCCGGGCGTCGGTGCGATCGACGTATTCAACCGCAGCATTTCGGACGCCGTGACGTTGGCGGGCTTGTTCAAGCCGTCGATGCCGGTGAGAAATGCCGCGACCAGGTCGGTCCGCGGAAAGTTGGACGGCGCCTTGACCCCGGCGGACCCGAACAATGCCTCGAGCAGCGCCGGCAACGTGGGGTTCGTCACGTACGTCGCGAATTGCGCGTCATCCTTCGGTTCGCTTGCGTTGAACCGGTTCTTGTCCTTGAGGCCGATGACGACCTCGTTGACGAGCGGTGCGCCGAGACGCGAGACCTGGACGTAGTCGCCGTTCTGCATCGTCGGGTCCAGGCCGGCCTCGGGGTTCTTCGACAGCACACGCGACATCGGCACGCTGGCCGTCGTCCACGCGCCGATGATCGGACCCTTGCCTTCGGTGAGGCATGCAATCGGCACTTCCAGAACGAACGACGTCACATTGGCGTCCGCGAGCGAATCGGTCGTGGCGAATTCGGCCAGCGGATTCAATTCGGTGGCCGGGTACTTGATGTTGACGAGGTCGAACGTCTCGCCGAGATTGACGACGAACGGATCCTTGCGCTGGCCGACGAACACGCGGCCGCTGCCCATGCAGCCGGGAATCTGGACGTCTGCAACGTGCCGGTTCGCATAGCCGATGTACTCGCTGATCGTCTTCGTGCCGATGTAGTCGACCGGCTTGTCGAACGTCGTTCCACCGGTCGCCATGTTGATCACCGGCTGACGGTTGTTGCCCCGGCCGGCGCCGCGGATGACGTCGAGCGTGTAGGTTTCGTGGACGTTCAGCGCCGGCGAATTCAGCGTCGCCACGTCGGCCGATCCGTTCTGCGCGAGCGGAATCGACACCAGCTTGCCGCCGACCGAAATCTGGTTGTCGGCGAGCGTGTTCTGCACGCGAAACGAGAACGTCAGGTTGGCCGCGGCACCGCCATCGTTGCTGACATGGATCTCGTAGCGCGCGTTCGGGTCGAGCTTGAAGTAATTCGGCCCGCCATATGGGTCCTGCAACGGCAGGTAGTTGGCAACGAGCGTCACGTAACTCTCGCGCCCTGCCTCGTAACTGCGGAACATGTAGAAATCCGTTGCATCGACCTGCGGTTGCGTTGCGATGAAGGGTGCTTCGCGGTGGCTCGACGCCAGCGCCGGAGTGGCGCCCGGCGCGACGACGGCCGCGGCGACGAGCAGGGAGAGGGCGGCACGGCGGAAGCTCGGACGGCGGTCGCTGACGTGGTGCATGACGAATCTCCTGACGTGGGTGGTGGAAACGCATACGTGGCCGCCGGCGTTTTGGATTCATCGCCGGCCTCGAAACACCCGCCGCGAGGTTCAGTGCCGCTTAAGGTACGGACCGTAGAATGGGCCGCAACCCGGAGACCGCGATGCGCATCCTGCTGGTCGAAGACGACCCGATGATCGGCAAGACGCTGCAGCAGGCACTGCAGCAGGACGGTTACGCCGTCGACTGGGTGACCGATGGCGGCGCGGCGCAGTCGGCACTCGCGGCCGCTGATGACGCTTACGCGATGGTGTTGCTCGATCTTGGACTGCCGCGCAAGAGCGGGATCGAACTGCTGCGCGAACTGCGCCGCGAAGGCAACCGCGTGCGGGTGCTCGTCGTCACCGCGCGCGACGCCGTTGCCGATCGCGTTGCCGGACTGGATGCAGGCGCCGACGACTACCTGACGAAGCCCTTCAGCCTTGACGAACTCGCCGCGCGGATGCGCGCATTACTGCGGCGCGACGTTGCCCGCGAGGACAACGTGCTCCGTCACGGCGAACTCGCGCTCGACACCGCCGCGCACACGGTCACGCAAGGCGGGCGGCCCGTCGAGCTGTCGGCGCGCGAATTTTCGCTGCTCGC
>JAICVH010000365.1 GCA_025935435.1 Burkholderiales bacterium | reverse complement strand
TACATTCGGTTCGATCCAGATCTGCAGGAAATGCGTGACGCCTTCGCGCTCGTGGTTGAACTCGCTGTGCATCAGGCCGCTGCCGGCTGACAGGCGCTGCACGTCGCCGGGACGGATCGTCGAGCCGTTTCCCATCGAGTCCTGGTGACCGAGCGCACCCTCGAGGACGTAGCTGATGATCTCCATGTCGCGATGGCCATGCGTGCCGAAGCCGCGACCCGGCTGCACGCGGTCTTCGTTGATGACGCGCAGCACGCCGAACCCCATCTGCCGCGGATCGTAGTAATCGGCAAACGAAAACGAATGAAACGAATCGAGCCAGCCGTGGTTCGCGTGGCCGCGATCGCTTCCGCGCCTCAATGTATCCATTTGAACCTCCGACGTCGCAGGTTGACGCTCATCGCTGCTGTCGACGTAATTGCAGGTTGACGCTCATGGCTGCTGTCGCCGTAGTTTGATCGGCGCCCGGCCACGGCGACGGTCGCGCAACCGGATGTTGAGCATCTCGACCGCCACCGAGAACGCCATCGCAAAGTAGATGTAGCCCTTCGGCACGTGAGCGTCGAAGCCCTCGGCGATCAGCGTGACGCCGACCAGCACGAGGAACGCGAGCGCGAGCATCTTGATCGTCGGATGCGCATCGACGAACTCGCCGATCGGGCGCGCGGCGAACATCATGACGGCCACCGACGTGACGATCGCGAGCACCATGACCTCGACGTCGTCGGCAAGGCCCACCGCCGTGATCACCGAGTCGAGCGAGAACACGATGTCGATGATCGCGATCTGGATCAGGATCGCAACGAAGTTGGCGGCGACTGCGTGCGCCGCCGGCGTGCCATCGTCGCCCTCGCCTTCGAGCGAGTTGTGAATCTCGTGCACACTCTTCCACAACAGGAACAGGCCGCCGCCGATGAGGATCAGATCACGGCCCGAAATCTCCTGCACCAGCGTGAACAGCGGTTTCGTCAACTGCATGATCCATGCGAGCGAAAGCAGCAGCAGGATTCGCGTGACCATCGCAAGCCCGAGTCCGAGCCGACGCGCGATATTGCGCCGGGACTCGGGGAGCCGGCCGACGAGGATCGACAGGAAAATGATGTTGTCGATGCCGAGGACGATCTCGAGCGCGGTCAGCGTGGCGAGCGCAACCCATGCGTTCGGATCGGCGATCCAGTCGAGCATCAAGCGGGCGCGCCGTTGCCGCTGCGATCGACCTCGTGCACGGCAGCCCTACACTTCGGCCGTGAGCTGGCTGAACGCGGTGTCGAGGTGATCGACGGTTCGATCGACGTTACGCAACTTGTCGAGCCCGAACAACCCGATCCTGAACGTGCGGAACTCGGGCGGTTCATCGCATTGCAGGGGCACGCCGGCCGCGGTCTGCAGGCCGAGCGAAAGCAGCTTGGTCCCCGACTGGACATCGCGGTCATCGGTGTATCCGACGATCACGCTGGGTGCCTCGAAACCAGGCGCCGCCACGCTCGCGACGCCTTTGCCGGCAAGCATGCGGCGCACCTTGTCGCCGAGTTGTTGTTGCGCCGCCTTCGCCTTGTCGAATCCGAACCTCTCGAGTTCCTGCATCGTGTCGCGAAGCCGCGCGAGTGAGTCGGTCGGCAGCGTCGCAAAATACGCATGCCCGCCGTTTTCGTAGGCGTCCATGATCTGCAACCACTTGCGAAGGTCGCACGCAAAGCTGCTGCTCGTCGTCTGCTCGGCGGCGGCACGCGCCCGCTCGTTCAGCATGACGAGGGCACAGCAAGCCGAACTGCTCCAGCCCTTTTGCGGCGCGCTGATCAGCACGTCGATGCCGATGTCGGCCATGTCGACCCATAACGCGCCGGAGGCGATGCAATCGAGGACGAACATGCCACCGACCGCGTGCACGGCCGCGGCGACCGAGCGCAGGTACGCATCGGGCAGGAGGATGCCGGAGGCCGTCTCCACGTGCGGCGCAAACACGAGGTCCGGTCGCTCATCACGAATCGTCGCAAGCACGCTCTCCAGCGTCGCCGGGCGGTACGGCGCCTGCTTGCCCGATTCGGCGCGCGTCGCCTTCATGACGATGGAGTGTGAAGGGATGCCTCCCGCATCGAAAATCTGCGACCAGCGATAGCTGAACCAGCCGTTGCGAATGACGAGGCATTTGCGGCCGGTTGCGAACTGCCGCGCCACGGCTTCCATGCCGAACGTGCCGCTGCCCGGAACGACCGCGACCGCGTGTGCGCCGTAGACGTGCTTCAGCGTGCGCGAGATGTCGTTCATCACCCGCTGGAACCGGCGCGACATATGGTTGAGCGCGCGGTCGGAGAAAACGACCGAGTACTCGAGCAGGCCGTCCGGATCGACGTCGGGCAGCAGGCCGGGCATCATGAGCTCCTTGAGGTCGATGCGTGGAAGTCAACAGGATACCGGACGCATCATCGACACGAAGGAGTGCGCGCAATGAGCGAACGATGGATCAGGGTCGCGGCACACGGGGACGTGCCCGAAGGCGGCACGCTTGCCGTGGACGCGGCCGGCGAGCCGGTATGCCTGTTCAATCTCGCAGGGCGCATCCACGCGACGCACGAGTACTGCACGCACGAGGAAGCGAGCCTCGCCGACGGCTACATCGAGGGCGAGTGCATCGAATGTCCCCTGCACCAGGCGCAGTTCCACATTCCCACCGGCCAGGTACGTGCGCCGCCCGCCACCGATGACTTGCGGGTGTTCGCCGTGAAAGTTGAAGGCGGAGAAATCTTCGTCGACGTCGGCGGCGGTTAAGCGGGCTGCGATCGATTGCGAGCAAGCCACGCATCGACGCGGCTCACGATGTCGTCGATCATCGTGAGCTGCCGATCGCGCTGCCTCGCGACCTGCTGCACGAGCCGGTCAACGCGTTCGATGTTGCGCGCACCGGCCGCGAGCGCCCGTGCGGCCGACGACGGCCGCGTGAGCCCGAGCGCTGCGTTCGCGTACTTCTCGAATGGCACGAGATCGTCGTCGCGCGCGCCAAGCGCCTTGCACACGTCCCCGACGAAGCCATAGATGGCGCGCGATGCATCGACGTCGGCGTGCACCGCGTCGCGGATCGAGCGGATGCCATCCTGCTCGACACAGCGATAGTTGCCGGTCAGCAGCATGCTCCACTTTGCGAGCGGAACGAATATCGATTCGTGCACCTTGAGCTTCACGGGCAGTTCGACGTTGCCTGCGCCGGCGTTGAAGCGCGCCGCCTCGATGTCGGCGGCGAGCGTACGCAGGATGGCGGTGTGCGCTTCCGACGCGAAACGCGCCGCCTTGAAATTCGTCGGCAGACTCACCTGCAGCACGTTGACGCCAGCGTCCGGCGGCCGAAACGCCTGCGGATCGGGACTGCAGAGCGTCATGAAAGCCGGATCGAACGCATCCCAAACGGCCGGATCGGTGTAGCAGCCGCGCAGACGTTGCGTCTCGAGCCCCGGTATGCGCGCGAGATACGGCAGCGGCGGCATGTTCATGATCGACATGCACGGGACCTTCGCGGTGGCGATCGCCTGCAGCAGTTCGCGCACGCCCGGTGCGCCGTACTGCGGTTCCTGCATCGCGAGCGCGACGAGATCATAGCGAGCGGGTTCGACACCCGCGGTACCGGATGCCGTTACCTG
>JAICVH010000462.1 GCA_025935435.1 Burkholderiales bacterium | reverse complement strand
ACGCCCGCAACGTCACGTGACGTCGGCCACCAAATCGAACGGCATATCGATCACGATGCCGTACTGGGACGAGCGTTTTCGCGCGATGGCTGCGCACTATCCGGACATCCGCACCGACCAGTATCACATCGACATCCTGACTGCGCATTTCGTGCAGCGGCCGCAGATCTTCGACGTCGTCGTCGGCTCCAATCTGTTTGGCGATATCCTGTCCGATCTCGGGCCGGCGGTGTGCGGCACGATCGGCATCGCGCCGTCGGGCAACATCAACCCCGAGCGCGCGTTTCCATCGCTGTTCGAACCGGTGCACGGTTCGGCACCGGACATCGCGGGGAAGGGCGTCGCGAATCCGATCGGGCAGATCTGGTCGGCGGCACTGATGCTCGACTTCCTCGGCCACGCGGACGCCGCGCGCGCCGTCGTCGCGGCAATCGAGCGTGTGCTGGCCGATACCGCGGCGCCGCGCACGGCAGACATCGGCGGGCGCGCAAACACCGTCGACGTGGGCAAGGCGATCGCCGCGGCGCTTTGATGCCGCGCAGGTTCCGTGCATTCGATCGCATGCGCGCCGGCGTGAGCACCACGGCGTTTGTGGCACGATAGCGGTCAAACGGTCGATGCAGCCTTCACGCGATCCGCATCGGCGTCAACAACGACAAGGCAGGGACATTCGATGCTGATCGGCATTCCGCGCGAAACGCGACCCGGGGAGACACGGGTGGCCGCGACGCCGGAAACGATCAGGAAGCTCACCGCGAGCGGCAAGCACGCGGTCATCGTCGAGTCGGGTGCCGGTGTTGCGAGCAGCGTGCCCGACGACGCCTACGAGGCCGTCGGAGCGCGTATCGGTGGCGCCGCCGAGGCGCTCGGTGCGGAGCTGGTGCTCAAGGTGCGTGCACCGACGAGCGACGAGCTGTCGAATCTCAAGCGCGGCGCCGTCGTCATCGGTCTGCTCGATCCCTACGACGCCGCGGGCATCGAGGCGCTCGCACGCGCGGGCGTCACCGGCTTCGCAATGGAACGGCTGCCGCGCATTTCGCGCGCGCAGTCGATGGACGTGCTGTCGTCCCAGGCGAACATCGCCGGATACAAGGCGGTCATCGTGGCGGCGAACGAGTACGGCCGCTTCATGCCGATGCTGATGACCGCCGCCGGTACGGTGAAAGCTGCCCGCGCGCTCGTGCTCGGCGTCGGCGTTGCGGGATTGCAGGCGATCGCCACGGCGAAGCGACTCGGTGCCGTGATCGAAGCGTCCGACGTGCGGCCTTCGGTCAAGGATCAGGTCGAATCGCTCGGCGGCAAGTGGGTCGACGTGCCGTACGAAACGGACGAGGAACGCGAGATCGCGGAGGGCGTCGGCGGTTACGCGCGGCCGATGCCGCCGGCGTGGATGCAGCGGCAGGCGGCGATCATTGCCGATCGTTGCAGGCAGATGGACATCGTCATCACGACGGCGCTCATCCCCGGTCGGCCTGCGCCACGGCTCGTCCGGGCAGACACCGTGGCCGCAATGAAGCCCGGTGCCGTCATCGTCGATCTTGCGGTCGAGCAGGGCGGCAACGTCGAAGGTTCCGAAGCGGGCAAGGTCGTGCTGAAGGGCGGCGTCAGGATCGTCGGAATGACGAACCTCGCGGCGCTCGTCGCCGCGGATGCCTCGGCGCTGTACGCGCGGAACCTGCTCAATTTCCTCGCGCTGTCGCTCGACCTGAAGAGCGGCGACTACGCGCTCGCGCGCGACGATGAAATCGTGCAGGCGACGCTTGTCTGCGAAAACGGCGCATTAACCACGGTCAAGACTTGATCTTCGGCGCCGCCGCGCGGCGCCGTCTTCATCAGAGGTTTCCCACAATGGTCGATCCGATTGTCTTCTATCTGATCATCTTCGTGCTGGCGATTTTCGTCGGTTACCACGTCGTCTGGAGTGTGACGCCCGCACTGCACACGCCGCTGATGTCGGTCACCAACGCGATCTCGGCGATCGTCCTCGTCGGTGCGATGCTTGCGGCGGGACCGGCTGCGTTCGACTGGGGCGGTTGGGTCGGCGTGGCGGCCGTCGTACTCGCGTCGATCAACGCGTTTGGCGGCTTCCTCGTCACGCAGCGCATGCTCGAAATGTTCAAGCGCAAGGAACCGGCTGCGAAGCCGGCAGCGAAGCATTGAGCCGGCGATGAGCGCCAACCAGGTCGCGCTGTGGTACCTCGTCGCGTCGGTGTGCTTCATCCTCGCGCTGAAAGGGCTGTCGCATCCGTCGACGGCGCGGCGCGGCAACGTGTTCGGCATCGCCGGCATGGCGATCGCCGTCGTCGTCACGCTGGCGCTCGTCTACTCGAACACGAAGAACGTTGCGATGATCCTCGCGGGCATCGCGATCGGCGGTGTCATCGGCGCGGTCATCGCGAGGCGCGTGGAGATGACGCAGATGCCCGAGCTCGTCGCCGCGTTTCACTCGCTGGTCGGACTTGCCGCGGTGCTGATCGCCATCTCGGCAATCCACGACCCCGGCGCATTCGGCCTGCATGTTCCGATACCGACCGGAAACAAGCTCGAACTGTTCATCGGCACGTTCATCGGCGCGATCACCTTCTCGGGTTCGGTGATCGCGTTCGGAAAGCTGTCGGGGCGCATTCGCAGCGCGCCGGTCGTCTTTCCCGGGCAGCATTGGCTCAACCTGGCGCTCGCGATTGCGATGATCGGTTTCGGCGTGTGGTTCTTCCTGTCCGCCGACGACGCGAAGTGGTTCCCTTACATCGTGATGACGGTGATCGCCTTCGTGCTCGGCGTGCTGATCATCATCCCGATCGGCGGCGCCGACATGCCGGTCGTCATCTCGATGCTGAACAGTTATTCGGGATGGGCGGCGGCCGGCATCGGTTTTTCGCTCAACAATCCGATGCTGATCATCGCCGGATCGCTGGTCGGCTCGTCGGGTGCGATCCTGTCGTACATCATGTGCCGCGCGATGAACCGGTCGTTCTTCAACGTGATTCTCGGCGGGTTCGGCGGCGAAGCCGGCGGCGCGGCCGCGGGCGGCTCGACGGAGCAACGTCCGGT
>JAICVH010000073.1 GCA_025935435.1 Burkholderiales bacterium | reverse complement strand
TCAATCGGCGAAAGCCGGCGAAGCGATCACACGCGGCTTGACGATCGCGATCGACGAAATCAACGCCAAGGGCGGCGTGCTCGGCGGTCGCAAGTTCGAACTCGTACGTCGTGACGACGAGGCGAATCCGGCGAAGGGCCAGATCGCCGCGCGCGAGCTGTTGTTCAAGGAGAAGGTCGCGGTGCTTTTCGGCGGCCTCGATTCGCCGGTCGCGCTTGCCATCGTGCCGATCGTCAACCAGGAAAAGGTGCCGTTCATGGACCCGTGGGCGGCCGGCACGCCGATCACGCGTAACGGCGCCAATCCGAACTTCGTATTCCGCGTCTCCGCGGTCGATGAACTGGTCGATCGCGCGATGCTTCAATACGCGCAGACGCATTACAAATCGAAAACGCCGGGTGTCATCGTCGTCAACAATCCGTGGGGCGAATCGAACCAGAAGGGTCTCGTCGCCGCCCTCGAGGCCAAGGGCGTCAAGGCCGCGGGTGTCGAGAAGTTCGAGCCCAACGACGTCGACGTGACGCCGCAGCTTTCGCGGCTCAAGAACGGCGGCGCCGATGCGCTGATGCTCGTCGGCAACGTCGGACCGTCCGCGCAGGTCGTGAAGTCGCTCGACCGCATGGGCTGGAAGGTGCCGATCGTCTCGCACTGGGGACCTGCGGGCGGCCGGTTCACCGAGCTTGCCGGACCGAATGCCAAGGACGTCGTGTTCGTGCAGACGTACAGCTTCTTCGGCAAACAATCCCCGGTCGGCGAACGCGTGCTCGCAGCGCTGAAGAAGAAATATCCGGACGTCAAGGGACCGGGCGATGCCACGCCCGCCGTCGGCATTGCCAACGCGTACGATGCGATGCACCTGGTCGCGATGGCGATTGAAAAGGCGGGCAGCACCAATGGCGACGCGATCCGCCAGGGTTTCTACAAGATCGATTCGTACGACGGGCTGATCAAGAAGTACAACAAGCCGTTCACGCCCGACAATCACGATGCAATCGGCGAGAACGACTACATCTGGACACGCTTCATCGGCCACGAGATCCTGCCGGTCGAGATGGCTGCGAAGCAGTAAGCGAAGTCACGCCGGCGTCAGCGATGACGCATGACGCCGACGTCCGCAGCGCCGAGGCCGTGCAGGGCTTCGGCGCCTGGAACCCGGGGCTGCGATCGCGCATCCCGGCCGAGCTCCGACATCTCTGCACGATCTTCCGACCCGAACATGCGTTCACGACCGCTGCCGAAGCGGCCGAGCTGCACGACCTGACGGGACTGCCGGTCAGCGAGCTGGTCGCGTTCCGGCCGCGCCGCCTGGCGCTGCACGAAGTGCTGATTCGCGTCACGGCTAATCTGTCGGTGCCGGACGGCACGCGCATCGAAGATCTCGGCATCAATTTCCGCCGCATGACGCAGACGCTGCTGACGGCGTGCATCGAACCTGCGATGACGACGATCGACGCCGCGTACGGCGCGCTTCGCGCGGAACTCGCCGCATCGATCGAACGCGCACTCGACGCCCATCCCGAATTGCGGCCGAGCGTTGCGGAGCCGCCGATCCAGGCGCGAGGCTGGCGACGCTGGTTTAGACCGCGCGCAAGGTACACGGCGCCGGCCGCACCTACCGCCGCCGCCGAGGCAAATCGCGGAGGCGATCCGCACGACAGCCTTCCCGATCGCACCGCCGGCGCTGCAAGCCGGGCAGTGTCAAGAGTCCTCTCCGCGCTCACCGTGCGCCACGGACGCGTCTGGGGCGATCGCGCAGTGATCGCGCGCGTCGCATTGAACCTCGCGTGCAACGACGCCGGCAGCGAGGCGATCGGCGAGCTGATCGAACCGTGGTTGAGCGAAGCCGCGACGCGCGAAGGCTATCGGCTGCTGCCGCGACAGGACGCACCCGTCGTCATGAACACCAAGGGCGCGTCCGCGTCGGGCAAAAGCACGTTGCGGCCGCTGCAACGTCGACTCGCCGGTGAAATCGGCGTCGCATGGAGCGAGTTCGCACTGATCAGCCCGGACATCTGGCGCAAGCAACTGATCGACTACGAAGCGCTCGGGCCGGTCTACAAGTACGGCGCGATGTTCACCGGTGAAGAATTGCACATCGTCGATCAGAAGCTCGACCGTTACATGGCCCGTAAAGCCGAGCGCGGCGACATGCCGCATCTGTTGATCGATCGCTTCCGTTTCGACAGCTTCGCGCCGGATTCCGACGAGGCGGGCAGCAATCTGCTGACGCGCTTCGGCCACATCGTCTATCTGTTCTTCATGATCACGCCGCCCGCGTCGCTGGTCGAGCGCGCGTGGAAGCGCGGGCTGGACGTCGGACGCTACAAGGCCGTCGACGACACGCTCGCGCACGGGGTCGAGGCGTACGCCGGCATGCCGGGGCTGTTCTTCACGTGGATACACCGCACCGACAAGCGCGTCCACTTCGAATTCCTCGACAACACCGTTGCGCTCGGCGAGGCGCCGCGCACCATCGCGTTCGGCCGCAACGATACGATGAACGTGCTGGACGTCGGGTGCCTGCTCGACGTCGAGCGCTACCGTCGCGTCAATGTGGACGCGACGAGTCCGTCGGCGTTGTATCCGGAGCCGCAGAATCTGCGTGCCGACCGCAACACGGGCTTCCTGCGCCAATGCATCGAGAACTTCGACGTCGTCCATTTCGCGCACCAGGACAGCGGCCGGATCTACTTGCGCATCGAGGCTGGCCGCGTCGCATGGCGGGACGACGAGGCGCTCGCCGCGGCGCTGGATGACGCGGATACACGCGACGGTCTCGCGGCGATCGCACCCGCACTGACGGAAAAGGCAGCGTCGTCGCCGTCCGCGCCAGTGCATCTGCGGGACCTGCCCGGGTTCGAACGGCCGCACACGCTCGGCCGCTGGGGACCCACAGTCGGCTGAAGTAACATGCCCGCCATGAGCGACGAAGTCCGCTTCGTGCTGAACGGCGAACGTGTCGACGTCACCGGCGTGTCGCCGCAGACGACGTTGCTGGAGTTCCTGCGCGACCACCGCCGGCTCACCGGAACGAAGGAAGGTTGCGCCGAAGGCGATTGCGGTGCGTGCACGGTCGTCCTGGCCGAGCGCCGCGACGGCGCGCTGGCCTGGCAGCCCATCAACGCCTGCATCCGGCTGCTGCCGTCGATCGATGGCAAGGCGATTTTCACCGTGGAAAGCCTGAAAGCGGGCGACCGGCTGCATCCGGTGCAGCAGGCGCTGGTCGAATGCCATGGGTCGCAATGCGGGTTTTGCACGCCGGGCTTCGTCATGAGCCTGTTCGGCCTTTACAAGTCGGCGCACGCGCCATCGCGCGCGGCGATCGAGAACGCGTTATCCGGGAATCTTTGCCGCTGCACCGGGTATCGCCCTATCGTGGACGCGGCGGAACGCATGTACGCGCTGCCTTCCGCCGGCGGCTGGCGCGCACCTGGCGTCGCTGCGGACGGAACACGAGTCGTTTCGCGAGACGAAGCGCAGTTGGTGGCATTGCTCGACCTGCTTGCACGCGACCGCGCGCTCGACTATCGAGCGGACGGCCAGCGCTGGACGGCGCCACGCAGCGGTCAGGAACTTGCCGCCCTCTGTGCAGCGCGGCCTCGCGCGACGATCGTGGCCGGCATGACCGACGTCGCGCTGTGGGTCACCAAGCAGCACCGCGTCCTCGACGACATCATCTATGTCGGCGATGCGGATGACCTGCGCTGCATTCGTGAAACGTCCGAAGGCATCGAAATTGGCGCAGCGGTGCCGCTCACCGATGCGGTTGCCGCGCTCGACCGCACGTGGCCGGAGCTCGACGAGGCGTGGCGGCGCTTTGCGTCGGTGCCGATTCGAAACAGCGCGACGCTCGTCGGCAACCTGGCGAACGGGTCACCGATCGGCGACTCGATGCCGGCGCTGATCGCGCTCGGTGCAACGGTGTTGTTACGCGCAGCAACCGGCGTCCGCGAAGTACCGCTCGATGCGTTCTATCCCGGGTTTCGCCAGACGGCGCGCAAACCCACCGAATTCCTGGCCGCCGTGCGCATTCCCGCGCGATCGCCCGCGCTCGTGGTTCGCGCGTACAAGATCAGCAAGCGGATCGACCAGGACATCTCGGCGGTGTTCGCATGCTTTGCACTTCGGCTGGCGGGCGATCGAGTCGACGACGTGCGCATTGGTTGCGGCGGTGTTGCCGCAACACCTGCGCGGGCGCGCAGGACCGAGGCGTTGCTGCACGGTGCTCGCTGGGACGCCGACACCGTCGAACGCGCCGCCACGGTGCTTGGCGAAGAGTTCACGCCGATCGACGATCTTCGCGCGAGCGCGGTCTATCGACGCACGGTCCTTGGCAACCTGCTGCGCCGCTGTTTCCACGAAACGCGCGGCGCGCAGAGCATCGTCACGCGCATCGATTCGCCGCAGTTGGCCGTGAGCGTGTCGTGAACGCGCCGCATCCACCGTGGGACAGCACGGCGACCGTCATCGGCACCGCGACGCCGCACGATTCGGCGACCTTGCATGTGGCGGGCGAAGCCGCCTACACCGATGACCTGCCGGAACCACGCGGGCTGCTGCACGCGGCGATCGGCGTCAGTCCGCACGCGCACGGAACGATCGAGCGCCTGACGCTCGACGCCGTGTTGCGGGCGCCCGGAGTTGCGGCGGTGCTGACTGCCGCGGACATTCCGGGTGTCAACGACATTGGCCCGATCCAGCGCGACGACCCCATTCTCGCCGAGCGCATCGTCGAGTTTGCGGGCCAGCCGGTGTTCGCGGTCGCTGCGGCAAGCGTCAACGCCGCGCGCCGCGCCGTGAAACTCGCCGATCTCGTCATCACGCCGTTGCCGGCGATCGTGACGATCGACGACGCACTCGCCGCGCAATCGTACGTGTTGCCTCCGGTTCACGTGACGCGCGGCGATGCCGCCGCCGCCCTCGACGCGGCGCCGAGACGACTGCGGGGTCGTTTCGAATGCGGAGGGCAGGATCACTTCTACCTCGAAGGCCAGATTGCGCTCGCAATTCCGCGCGAGCGCGGTGGGATGCAGATCTACACGTCGACGCAGCACCCGGGCGAGGTTCAGCACATGGTCGCGCGCGCGCTCGGTGTCGCCGAGCACGACGTGGTCGTCGAGTGTCGCCGGATGGGCGGCGGCTTTGGTGGCAAGGAAACGCAGATGTCGCTGTTTGCGTGCATCGCCGCGATCCTCGCCCGCAGAACCGGACAGGCGGTCAAGCTGCGCCTCGATCGCGACGACGACATGCGCTCGACGGGCAAGCGTCACGCATTCCAGTATCGCTATGACGTCGGATTCGACGACGCAGGCCGCATCCTCGGCCTCGATGTCACGCTGGCGTCGCGCTGCGGCTTCTCCGCGGACCTGTCCGGGCCGGTCAACGATCGCGCGGTGTTTCACCTCGACAACTGTTACTGGCTGCCGCACGTCGCGATCCATTCGTATCGCTGCAAGACCAACACCGTCTCGGATACCGCATTTCGCGGCTTCGGTGGCCCCCAGGGCATGTTTGCGATCGAGATGATCATCGACGATATCGCGCGCACGCTCGGCATCGACGCGCTCGACGTGCGCAAGGTGAACCTGTACGGCACACAGGAGCGCAATGTCGCGCCGTACGGCATGACGGTCGAGGACAATATTGCGCCGGAACTGATCGCCGATCTCGAGCTACGCGCGCGTTACCGTGAACGCCGCGCCGCCGTCGCCGCGTGGAACCGCGACAGCCCGATCATCAAGCGCGGCATCGCATTGACGCCGGTCAAGTTCGGCATCTCGTTCACCGCGACGCATTACAACCAGGCAGGCGCGCTCGTCCACGTCTACAAGGACGGGACGGTGCTGCTCAATCACGGTGGCACCGAGATGGGACAGGGCCTGTTCATCAAGGTGCAGCAGGTCGTCGCACAGGAACTCGGCGTGCCGCTGGCGGCGGTACGCGTGTCGGCTTCCGACACCAGCAAGGTGCCGAATGCGTCGCCGACGGCAGCTTCGTCGGGTAGCGACATCAACGGCATGGCCGCGCGCGCGGCTGCACGGACGTTGCGCGAGCGTCTCGCCGACTTCGCCGCACGGCGTGCCGGTTGCGCCCCGGGCGACGTGCGCTTCGAGGGTGGCGTCGTTCGCACCGGCAACGAACGAATCGCGTTCACCGAACTCGTCGACGCTGCGTATCACGCCCGCATCCCGCTGTCGGCGACCGGCTTCTACGCGACACCGAAGATTCACTACGACCGCACGACACTGACGGGACGTCCGTTCTTTTACTTCGCATATGGCGCGGCGGTATCCGAGGTGGCGATCGATACGCTCACCGGCGAGCATCGCCTGACTGCGGTCGATATCGTCCACGACGTCGGCGCGTCGCTCAATCCGGCGATCGATCGCGGTCAGATCGAAGGCGGCTTCCTCCAGGGCTGGGGCTGGCTGACGACCGAAGAGCTCTACTTCGATGCCGACGGCCGGCTGGCGACGCACGCGCCATCGACGTACAAGATTCCGACCGCGCACGATGCACCGTGGCGCTTCGATATCACGTTCTACGGCGAACCCAATCGCGAAGACACGATTCACCGCTCGAAGGCGGTCGGAGAACCGCCGCTGATGCTCGCGTTGTCGGGATTCCATGCACTTCGAGACGCGATCGCGAGTGTCGCCGACTACCGATTCGTGCCGGTCCTGTCGGCGCCTGCGACACCCGAGCGCGTGCTCGCATCGGTTAGCGCACTTCGGGAACGCACGCGATGAACGAACGCGCTGCGCCCATGGTTGCGTGGCTCGAGCCGCTCGCCGAGGCACTGGCGCGCGACGGCGAGGCGGTACTGGTCGTCGTCGCTTCCGTGCAGGGCTCGGCGCCACGCGAGACAGGCACGACGATGGTCGTATCGGCTGCTGCGTGCGTCGGGTCGATCGGTGGCGGCCATCTGGAATTCGAGGCGACGCGCATCGCACGCTGCGCATTCCACGATGGCGCAAAGTCGACGTGGACGGTACGTTTTCCGCTCGCCGCACGCCTCGGCCAGTGTTGCGGCGGCGTCGCGACGCTGGCGTTTTCGCGGATTACGCGTGCTGATGCTGCGTGGCTCGACGTCGCACTTGCATGTGCGCGAATGGGTGCGCCCTTCGCGCTCGTATCGGTCGTCGATTCGCGCGGCGCCGCCCGATTGATCGTCACCGCCGACGATGCTCGCGGAAGCCTCGGGGAAACGGCGCTCGATTCCGCGAGCACTGCGCTTGCGCGAACGCGCCTTGCCGGGTCCGCCGCGGGCGCTGCGCTGGTGTCGTCGACGAATGCCGCGCACCAGACGTTGCTGCTGCAGGTCGAGCGGCCCGATCCCTTTCCGGTCCTCGTCTTCGGCAACGGACACGTTGGCCGCGCACTCGTCGGCGTGCTCGGAGTGCTGCCCGCGCAGGTGCGCTGGATCGACGCCCGCGCGAACGATTTTCCGGTACAGGCACCAGCCAACGTGCGGATGGTCGTCGCCGAATCGCCTGAAGACGAGCTGCAGGATGCGCCGAGCGGCGCGTTCATCGTCGTTACGACACACAGCCATGCACTCGACTACACGCTGATCGAGACTGCGCTCGATCGCGACGACTGGCGCTACGTCGGACTCATCGGGTCGCGATCCAAGCGCGCGCAATTCGAGCGGCGACTCGCTGCACGCGGCCGTGCGCCCGATGCGATGACGCGCGTTCATTGTCCGATCGGACTGCAGGCAGCGACGATCAAGGCCAAGCACCCGGGGGCGATTGCCGTGGCGATCGCAGCCGAGTTGCTGCTCGTCCGCGAAGCAGGCGTGCGCTCGCCGGCGCTCTTCGTCGCATCGCGATGAACGAAGCCCGCGCACCGCGCCTCGCGCTGCGCGGCATCAGCAAGCGTTATCCCGGCGTCCTCGCCAACGATGGCATCGACCTCGACGTGCTGCCAGGCGAGATTCACGCCGTGCTTGGCGAGAACGGCGCCGGCAAGTCCACGCTGATGAAGATCATCTACGGCATCGCAAAGCCGGATGCCGGCACGATCCGGTGGGAAGGTGCGCCGGTGACGATCGCGAATCCGGCGCAGGCGCGCAGGCTTGGCATCGGCATGGTGTTCCAGCATTTTTCGCTGTTCGACACATTGACGGTGGCCGAGAACATCCGGCTCGCCGTCGACACGATCGCGGCCGGCGCATTGCCGGCGCGTATCCGCGACGTTTCCGAGCGCTATGGCCTCGCGCTCGACCCGAACCGGCACATCCACACGATGTCGGTCGGCGAGCGGCAACGCGTCGAGATCGTTCGCTGCCTGCTGCAGGAACCGCGGCTGCTGATCATGGACGAGCCGACGTCGGTACTGACGCCGCAGGCGGTGCTGCGGCTGTTCGACACGCTGCGCACGCTCGCCGACGAAGGCTGCAGCATCCTCTATATCAGTCACAAGCTCGACGAGATACGTGCGCTGTGCCAGCGCGCGACGGTACTGCGCGGCGGTCGCGTGACCGGCCAATGCGATCCGCGCGCCGAGACCTCGGCCGCGCTTGCGCGCATGATGATCGGCGGCGAGCTGCCGCACCCGCGTCATCGGGAGCGAGCGGCTGGTGCACATGCGCTGGTCGTCGACGCGCTCGATGTGCGCGCCGACGATCCATTCGGGACGGCGTTGCGCGGCATCTCGTTCAGCGTACGCGCCGGCGAAATCGTCGGCATCGCCGGTGTTTCGGGCAACGGCCAGCGCGAATTGCTGGCGGCGCTTT
>JAICVH010000614.1 GCA_025935435.1 Burkholderiales bacterium | reverse complement strand
GCGGTCGTCAAGTCGATTGGCCTGGGCGGTGAGCCGGGGAGTATTGCGTTCGCTCCCGATGGATCGCGCGCTTATGCGGCGGTTACGGCGGCGCAAGAAGTCGTCGTGATCGACGTTGCGCGCCAGGCAGTCGCGGCACGCGTCAAACCGTCGGCAAGGCCTAACGACATCATCGCGCACCCGGATGGCAAGCGCATCTTCGTGGGTGTCGGCGAAGCAGGGAAGGTGCAAGTGCTCGACGTCCAGTCCGGCCGATCCATCGCGACGGCCGAGGCTGGCGCGGGTGCTGCGGAAATGGCGCTCACGCCCGACGGCCGCAAACTCTACGTTCTGCGCCCGCTCGCGAATTCAGTCGCGGTGATCGACGCGTCGTCTTATCGGCGGATCGCGGACGTCGCAACGGGCACGCGACCATCGTCGCTCGTCATCAGTCATCGACCGAGTCTGCCGCGCGAAGGCGGCTAGATATTGGCTGAGTTCGGCGGGGAGCGCGCCTGCGTTCGCGCGGGAGCGCGCGTGAAAGTTCCAGCCTTCGTACGACCCGCGGCTGGTGTGCTCGGCGAGATGCCGGCGAACTACTGCCTGCGTACGCCGGTCGCGCGGATCGACCGCGAGGTCGGACCCGTCGAGCGGGTTGGTGGCGTCGCCTGAAGCGCGTTTCTTTCGCCCAACCACGAAGCGTCGGCGAAGCGATCGTCCATGCGCAGCGTGGCCGCTGCAACCTGTCTCAGCATCGTTCCGATATCGCGGTCCACGTCGTCCTCCTTGCAGCAGATGATCGGGCAGGAACTCGTCAGCTCCAATCGGCGCACACCCGATTCCGGTGTAGGACACAGTCGTCGTCACCCGTTTAGGACGGGGAGCGTCCGCGCAAATACGGATACGGGTCGATCGGCATGCCCTGCCACCACCGGCGTTCCGGACCAAGCCTGAAGATGGCGAAATGCAGGTGCGGAGCGTTGGGCGGCGCGTTACCGGTGGTTCCGACGTAGCCAAGAACATCGCCCTTCGCGAGGGACGATCCGGCGCGCAACCCGTCAGCGTAGCGATCGAGATGCGCGTAGTAGTACGCGAAGCGCTCGCCCGGATCGAACTGGTAGACCGTGAGCCCGCCGGCCTTGCTGTCGAACAGCTTGACGACGCGCCCGTGGCCTGCAGCGACGACCGGTGTTCCCCGCGGCGCCGCGATATCGAGCGCTTCATGGAGTCCACCTCCGCGGCGGTCATTGAACGTATCGCGCAGCTGGCTCGGCATGACGCCGCGCACCGGCACGATCAGATGCTGCGCTTTGAGCCAGGCGACGTCGTTGGCATCGAGCGTTGCGCCCGCGAAGGCGGCCGCACTCACCGCGACGATGACGCTGAACAGCGCGACCGACTCGCCGCGCAGCCAGGCCGTCAGTCGACGACTTCGACGGCGGTACCCGCCGACACGAGACTCGACAGCCGCTGCGCGTCCCAGTTGGTCAAATGCACGCATCCGTTCGTCTCTTCATGGCCGATGCGCGCGGGCTCCGGCGTGCCGTGAATGCCGTAGTGCGGCTTGCTGAGGCCGAGCCAAACAACGCCGACCGGATTGTTCGGCCCGGGTGCGATCCGCGCCTTCGTGTAATGGGCCTTCGCGCCGTGGATCAGCTCCGGGTCATAGGTGAAGTCCGGATTCGCGACTTCGTTCGCTATCTTCAGTTTTCCGACGGGGATCGGGTCGCGCGCTCCGCCGAGGCTTATCGGAAATTCGGCGACGAGTTCACCGGTACCTTGCCGCACCTGCAAGACATGCGCTGATTTCCGAATGACGATCGCCGATGCCTTGCTGGCAGGCTTTTGCGATTGCACGTCGGGTACCAGGATCGTCGCGCCGCGGGCGAGCGATGTCCGTGGATTGAGGGTGCGGATCAGCGACGGGCTGGAATGAAAGCGTTCGGCGACGGCTTCCAGTGCATCGCGATAGCCGAGGCGATCGAGTTTCGCCCGTTCCATCATGTCGCCCGGCACGTCGACATACGGGGCGCCGAGATCGACGTCGGTGAGCACATGCTCCGTCATCACGGGGCCGGTACCGGCGGACTGTAACGCATCCCAGGTCGCCCGGTCGATGTGGCCGCTCGGCGCGATCCCGTTCGCCTGCTGAAAGGCATCCACGGCGCGGCGCATGTTCTCGCCGAAGTGCCCATCGATT
>JAICVH010000214.1 GCA_025935435.1 Burkholderiales bacterium | reverse complement strand
CTGCCGCGTCGGGTCAGGCTGGATGCACTCGTCGACATCGTCGTTCGCCAATACGCGCCGCTACCGCTCCCGAGCCTCGGGCCGCTCGTGCGGCGACTGCGTTACGGTGCCCCCCAGCTCCGCAGTGGCATCGATGGCGCCCTCGCGCGAGCCCGCGAACAGCTCGCGCACACGCGCGTCGACGGCATCGAGTGGTACTGGCCGGTCGACGAGGACCCGGGTGCGGCCGATCTGCCCGACGACCGCGTGCGATTGCTGACGCCGTTCGATCCGGTGGTGTGGGATCGCACGCGGTTCGAACTGTTCTGGGCGTGGGCTTACCGCTTCGAGGCGTATACGCCGCCCGCGCAGCGCAAGCTCGGCTATTACGCGCTGCCGCTGTTGTGGCGCGACCGCGTCATCGGCTGGGCGAACATCGCCGCAACGGACACGGCGCCTGGAACCAGCTTCGGTTATGTCGCAGGACATGCGCCACGCGACCGCGCTTTCGCCCGCGCGCTCGAGCGCGACCTCGCCGCGCTCCGCGCGTTCCTCGGGAAGTAGCGTTCAATAGTCGACGTTTGCGCTACACTCGCGGCCGAGCGCGGAATTCCCCGCTTTCCCTACATGATCAGGAGGAGACATGCGGAAGTCATGGCTGATGCGCGCGGCGCTGCCCGCGTTGCTGTACGCGCTGCCGTTCGCGGCGGCGGCGCAGGGCGAATTGGTGCTGTACTGCACGCCGCAGGAGGAATGGTGTCGAGCCGTGGTGGTGGCGTTCGAAAAGGCTACCGGCGTCAAGGTCCTGATGACGCGCAAGAGCTCCGGTGAATTCTATGCACAGCTCAAGGCAGAAGCCGCAAATCCGCGCGGTGACATATGGTGGGGGGGAACCGGAGATCCGCATCTGCAGGCGGCCGAGGAAGGCCTGACCGAGCCTTATAAGTCGCCGAAGCTCGCGGAGCTGCAAACCTGGGCGGTCCGTCAGGCTGAACAATCCAAATACCGGACGGTGGGCGTGTACGCGGGTGCGCTTGGTTACAGTTTCAACACCGAGCAGTTGAAGAAGAAGGGCATTGCCGAGCCCAAATGCTGGTCCGACCTGACGAAGCCCGAATTCAAGGACGAGATTCAGGTCGCCAATCCCAATTCGTCGGGAACGTCGTACACGATGCTTGCGACGCTGGTGCAGATCATGGGCGAAGACAAGGCGTTCGAGTATCTGAAGGCGCTGCACAAGAACATCAATCAGTACACGAAGTCGGGAGCCGCGCCGGCGCGCGCCGCTGCAACGGGCGAAAGCATGGTCGGAATCACGTTCCTGCATGATGCGGTCACGCATGCCGTCGCCGGTGCGCCCGTGAAGATCGTGGCCCCCTGCGAAGGAACCGGCTACGAAATCGGCAGCATGAGCCTGATCAAGGGCGCGAAGAACATGGAGAACGCCAAGAAGTGGTACGACTGGGCGCTCACGCCGGAAGCGCAGGCGATCGGCGCGCAGGCGAAGGCCTATCAGGTTCCATCGAACAAGTCGGCGGTCGTGCCCAAGGAGGCACCGAAGCTCTCGGACATCAAGCTGATCGACTACGATTTCGCGAAGTACGGTTCGTCGGCGGAGCGCACGCGCCTTCTCACGAAGTGGGACAAGGAGGTCTACGCGCTACCCAAGTAGTGAACGAGCGATTGGCGGCGCGGCGGTGACTCCGGAGACCTAAGTGGCCACGCCCGCCGCGGTACTACCTGCTCCCGGTGCCGGAGTGCCGGGTGTTCGGGATCTGCCGACGCCACTGATTGCGGCGATCGGCCTCGCGGCGCTCATCGTGTTGCCGTGGGCCACCAGCGGCGGTGCATCCGCGCTCGGCCTGGTCGTCGCCAACGCCAAGTGGCCGAATTATCCGGCCGCGATCTCCCTACTTCCCGTGCTCGTCGCCATGCTCGCGACGCTCGCGGCGGCATGGCTTGGCAGCGCTCGCCTGACCGCGACTGCGGCAGCGTTCGGGCTGGTGTGGGCATTCGGGCAAGGATTCGTTGCGCAGAACAACGGACCGTCATTCGGGATTGGGGCGGCCGTCGTGCTCGCCGCGTTCACGCTCTGCCTCGCACGCGGCCTGGCGCGCCTTGGTCTTTTCAGCGGCAACGTAACGATCGCCACGATCGTCGTGACGATTGCGACGTTGCTGATCGTGTTCATTTTCTATCCGGTAGGCAGCGCGCTCGTCGCCGCCGTCCTTGATGCGCGGGGACGATTCGCGCCGGATCTCGTCCGGGAGCGCCTGCTCACCGCAGACATCTGGGGTTTTGGATGCCTTGGCGGCGGCACGCGATGCGGCGTTGCCATCAACTCGGCGCTGCTCGCGACGATCGTCGGCATGCTGTCCACGTTGCTCGGGCTCGTGCTCGCTCTCGTGGTCCAGCGGGGAGGACAGCGGTACGCGACGGTACTGAGAGTGATGTCGGTGCTGCCCATCATCACGCCGCCGTTCGTCATCGCGCTGGCGCTGGTCGTGCTGTTCGGCCGCACCGGTTTGATTACGGGATGGCTCGACTCGGCGTTCGGCATTTCGCGGTCGCGCTGGATCTACGGCTTGCCCGGCGTGGCGCTGGCGCAACTGCTGACGTTCACGCCGATCGCCTTCATGCTGCTGTATGGCGCACTCGGCGCGATCAGTCCGGCGCTGGAAGAGGCCGCGCAAACACTGCGCGCCTCGCGCGGCCGCGTGTTTCGTACCGTCACGTGGCCGCTGCTGCGCCCGGCGCTCGCAAACGCATTCCTTCTGGGATTTGTCGAAAGCCTCGCCGATTTCGGCAACCCGATCGTGCTTGCAGGCAACTTCGACGTGCTGTCGACGAAGATCTTCTTCGCCGTCGCCGGCGCGCAATACGACGCCGGCCGTGCGGCGGTGCTCGCGATGGTGCTGCTTGGCTTGACGTTGCTCGCATTCTTCCTGCAGCAGCGCTGGGTTGGTCGGTTGTCGTACGTCACGGTCAGCGGCAAGGGCGACGGCGGCGCGCCTGCGCACCTGCCGCGTTCGCTGTGGCGCGCCTGCTTCTGGATTGCCGTGCTCTGGATCGTGTTCACCCTCGTCTGCTACGCCGTGATCCTTACCGGCGGCTTCGTCCGCGACATCGGCCGGGGCGACATGACGCCGACGTTCAGTCATCTTGGCGAGGGCTTCGGCGCCGAATGGGGAGCCCGCGGCCTGTTCTTCAGCGGGTCGGCGTGGAACAGCTTGTTCAACACCATCACGGTGGCCGCGATCGCCGCACCGCTTACCGCACTCGTCGGATTGCTGTCTGCCTACGTGATCACGCGTCACCGTTTCGCCGGCCGCAAAGCGTTCGAATTCCTGACGCTGGTAAGCTTTGCCGTGCCGGGCACGGTGATCGGCGTGTCGTACATCGTCGCGTTCAACGTTGCGCCGCTCGAACTGACGGGCGGCATGGCGATACTCGTGCTCTGCTTCGTATTTCGCAACATGCCCGTGGGCGTGCGCGCAGGCGTTGCCGCGCTCGCGCAGATCGATCGGACGCTCGACGAGGCGTCGGCGACGCTTCGAGCGACGACGCTGCGCACGCTGACGCGCATTGTCATGCCGCTGTTGCGTCCGGCGATCCTTGCCACGCTCGTGTTCAGCTTCACGCATGCGATGACGGCGGTCAGCGCGGTGATCTTTCTCGCCACGGCGAAATACAATCTTGCGACCGTCTACATCATCAATCGCGTCGAGGCGGGCGAGTACCCCCTCGCGATCGTCTATTCGTCGGTGCTGATGGTCTTCATGCTCGCCGTGCTTCTGGCCATGCAGAAGCTCGTCGGCGAAGCGAAGCTCGGACGTCGCACGGTGGCGGTAATGGCGACCGGCCATTGATGGCGTCAAACGACTGTAACGGTCAGGAACGGAACCGGCGATGAAGGCAGCAGGCGGCGTTGTTTTCGACCACGTCTCGAAGCGCTACGGCGATGTGGCCGCCGTGGACGACGTGTCGTTCGAAGTGCATCCGGCGCAGCTCGTCACGCTGCTCGGGCCATCCGGTTGTGGAAAGACGACGACGCTGCGCATGGTCGCAGGTCTCGAGCCGGTGTCGTCGGGTCGCATCGTCATCGGCGGCAAGGACGTCACACGCCGCGCCGCGAACGAGCGGGACGTCAGCATGGTGTTTCAGTCGTATGCGTTGTTCCCGCATATGAACGTGCTCGACAACGTGTGCTACGGGCCGCTGTCGATGGGCATGAGCAAGGAGAAGGCGCGCGAAATCGCGCACTCGAAGCTCGAGATGCTAGGTCTCGCCGGTCTCGGCGCACGGCTGCCGTCGGAGCTCTCCGGCGGGCAGCAGCAGCGCGTTGCCGTCGCGCGTTCGCTGGTGCTCGAACCCGCGGTACTGCTGTTCGATGAGCCGCTGTCGAATCTCGACGCGAAGCTGCGCCGACGCGTGCGGCAGGAGATCCGCGAGCTCCAGCAGTCGCTCGAGCTGACCGTCATCTATGTCACGCACGACCAGGAGGAAGCGCTCGCGGTTTCCGACCAGGTGATCGTCATGGACGGTGGCCGCATCGCGCAGCAGGGAACGCCGGCGGCGCTATACGAGGCGCCGGCGAGCCGGTTCCTCGCGGACTTCATCGGCGATGCGAATCTGGTCACCGGCGAATTGATCCGCGAGGCGGGCGCCGCCTACTTCAGCGCCGGCAACGTTAGCTTGCCGGTCGATGCCGACGGTCTTGCGGCGGGACCGGCGACGCTGGCCGTGCGGCCGCATCGATTGCGTCTCGTTCCCGCAGGCGAAGGCATGCTGCCCGCCGAGTGCCTGCGTGCGGCGTATCTCGGCAGCCGCATCGAATACGTGCTCGGCACGCCATGGGGCGAGTTGCTCGTGTTCGATGCCGACGTGCGCAAGCCGATCGCGCGCGGCGATCGCGCGGGCGTCGCGTTTGCACCGAACGACGTCATCGTACTGCCCGGGACGTCGGGCTCGCAGCAATAAGTCGAGGTGTAGGTCGCGAGCCAACAGGTCGACGTCGAGGTCGCGCAGCAATAAGTCGCGTCTAGGTCTCGCAGCAATAAGTCTCGCGGTACGCCTCGTACCGCTGATGGGATTGCTCCGTCCCGAGTTCGACTCCGGAACGCCGCGCGCCGTCGCGACATCCAATCACCGACACTCACCGTAGTACGCCGCCCCCGATCTTAGCGTCGTAGCCGCGCGGCACTCACTGGAGGAGCATCGGCATGGCACG
>JAICVH010000719.1 GCA_025935435.1 Burkholderiales bacterium | reverse complement strand
TCACCGCCGCGAGCCGTTCGACGCGCGCCTCGTCCTGCTTGGAGACGAGCGCTTGCTCGCAGAGCGCGCGGTGCGAATCGGCGCCGATCCGCACTATGCGCGCTACGAGCCGCTTGCATTCGCGCCTTTCGGTGGCGCGATCGAAATTTGGCATCAACCGGTCACCGCACCGGTCATCCCCGGTCGCCCCGATCCGACGAACGCGCGAAGCGTGCTGTCAATGCTCGAGACCGGCTGCGACGCTTGCGCGACCGGCGCGATGGCCGCGCTCGTCACCGCACCCGTGCAGAAGAGCGTCATGCTGGACGCCGGCATACCGTTTTTGGGCCATACGGAATTCTTCGCCGCGCGCACGCACACGCCGCGGGTCGTGATGATGCTTGCCAGCATCGCCGATGCGCCGCTACGCGTAGCGCTCGTCACCACGCACCTGTCGCTGCGCGACGTGCCCGACGCCATAACGCGTGAGGCCGTTGCCGGAACCATCGCGATCCTGCGTCGCGATCTGATCGAACGCTTCGGCATTGCTGCACCACGAATCGCCGTCTGCGGCCTTAATCCCCATGCGGGAGAAGGGGGTCATCTCGGCCGCGAGGACGTCGACGTCATCGCTCCGGCCCTCGACATCGCGCGTGCGGCCGGCGCCGACGTCAGCGGTCCGATACCCGCCGACACCGTCTTCGTTCCGGACATCGCGAACCGCTTCGACGCGATCGTCGCGATGTACCACGACCAGGGTCTGCCCGTGTTGAAAGCGGCGAGTTTCGGTCACGGCGTCAACGTGACGCTCGGCCTGCCGTTCATTCGCACGTCGGTGGATCATGGCACGGCGCTCGATCTCGCCGTCGACGCATCGCGCGCCCGCACCGCGGACGTGGGAAGCCTCGAAGCGGCCCTCGAACTCGCAATCGAACTGGCCGGGCGCGTGCGCTGAATGCACGGTCACCGGCCGCGCAAGCGCTTCGGACAGAACTTCCTCGCCGATCCGCATTACGTCGCGCGCATCGCCTCCGCCGTCGCGGTGCAGCCTGGCGATGCGATCGTCGAGATCGGCCCCGGCCTCGGCGCGCTGACCGAAACGCTGGTCGCTTCCGCCGGAACGATCACGGCGATCGAAATCGACCGCGACCTGGCAGCGCGGTTGCGACAACGCTTTCCGGACGATCGACTGCGCCTGTACGAGGCCGATGCGCTCGCGTTCGATTTCGCGTCGCTCGGGCCGGCGCTGCGTATCGTCGGCAACCTGCCGTACAACATCAGCTCGCCGCTGCTCTTCCACCTGGCCTCGTTCGACGCGCAATTGCGCGACATTCACGTGATGTTGCAGCGTGAAGTCGTCGCGCGGATGACGGCGCAGCCGGCCACTGCGGACTACGGGCGGCTCACGGTGATGCTGCAGGCGCGCTTTGCGGTGACACGGCTATTCACGGTTCCGGCCGGTGCGTTCAGGCCGGCGCCGAAGGTCGAATCGGCCGTCGCGCGGCTGGTGCCGCTCGGTGCGGCACGGCCGTCGATCGTGGACGAAGCATTGTTCTCGCGGATTGTGGCCGCCGCGTTCGGGCAGCGCCGCAAGACGCTGCGCAACGCGCTCGCAGCCTTCGCGGACGAGGCGGCGCTTCGCAGCGCGGACATCGATCCGTCGGTGCGCGGCGAAACGCTGTCGATCACGGATTTCGTGCGGCTCGCAAACAGCGTCGCGGCCGC
>JAICVH010000431.1 GCA_025935435.1 Burkholderiales bacterium | reverse complement strand
TCTTGAACGCGCCGCCCAGCCACAGCTTGCTCCCGCCCGGATACGGGGCCTCCTCCACGTGATACGTCATCGGCTGATGGAGGTTTGCCGCGTACGCCATATGCAGCTTGGGATTCACCGCCATCGGCGACCATTCGACGCCACCATTGGCGCCCGGCAGCATCCGCTTGCCTTCCTTCGTCGGCAGCACCCACATGTTTTCCTGCGGGATCATCGCTTCTGAAAAGCGGATCAGCTTGCCGGTCCCGCGCTCGTGCACGTAGACGTGACCGGTCTTGCCGCCGTGAATCACGACGTCGACGACCTTTCCGCTCGCATCCTTCGCCTGCGTGAGAATCGCCGGGCTTACGGCGTCGAGGTCCCATACGTCATGCGCGATGTATTGCGAGTGCCATTTGTACGTGCCCTTGTCGAGGTCGACCGCGACCATCGAATTCGTGTACAGGTTGTCGCCGGGGCGGATCGCGCCGTACAGATCGGGCGACGGATTGCCGGCGAGGAAGAACGCCGTGCGCGTCTTCTTGTCGATCGCCGGCGTCATCCACACGCCGCCGCCGAGCGTCTGGTAGAACGAACTGTCCTTGGCGAACGCCGCCTTCTCCGCAGCGATGTCGCGGTGCATGTTGCGTCCGGTTGCGTCGTTTTCCGCCCAGACGCCCTCGTGGCCTTTCTCCGGGATCGAGTAGAACGTCCACAGCAGCTTGCCGTCCTTCGCATCGAACGCCTTGAGAAAGCCGCGCACGCCGTATTCGCCGCCGTTGGTGCCGATCAGCACCTTGCCTTCGACGACCGCGGGTGCCATCGTTTCCGAGTAGCCCTTTTCGGGATCGGCGATCTGCGTTTCCCACAGCAGCTTGCCGGTCTTTGCGTCGAGCGCGACGAGCTTCGCGTCGAGCGTACCCATGAACAGGCGGTCGCCTTCGATCGCGACGCCGCGATTGTTCGGGCCACAGCAGAACGTCGTGATCGGCCCCATCTTGTGCTTGTAATGCCAGTACTCTTCGCCGGTCGCTGCGTTGATCGCATAGACGTGATTGAACGAAGTCGTCAAGAACATCACGCCATTCACGACGATCGGCGCGGTTTCCATCGACTCCAGCACCGCCGTCTGGAACACGAATGCAGGCCGCAACCGGGCGACGTTGCCCGTGTTGATCTGGTTGCCGGGGTAGTAGCGCGTTTGCGCGTAGCTGCCGTTCGGATGGATCCAGTTCTTCGCGTCGCCGCCCGCAGCATCGAGCATTGCTGCGGTAATCTGCGGCAGCGTGTCGGGTACCGGCTTCGCGGTGGTCGTCGCGCCCGTACCGGTTTCCTGCGCGTGGATCGACAGCGACAGTGCCAGGCCGGCTGCTGCCGTGACGATGCGCGTCACCGTGCTGCGTTCGCTCATGTGCGTCTCCTCGCCTGAGTTGTGTCCAGCATGCAGTTGGTGCGTGAGGCAATCGCCGTTATAGTGCGTTTCCCGCGAACTTGCAATCGGCGTGCTTCACCGCGCCGCATCACCGTCGCTCGCACCATGGTCACCGCATTCCTGCACTCTGAGAATCAACCCCCGACCCACGTGCATCGGTCGCTTTCGAAGGCGCCGACATTGCACCGCAGCAAGGCTTCGTCAACGGTTGTGTCCGTGAAACTCGCGCTGGCGTTCTTCGTCGCGCTCGTTTCGGCGATCACGCTTCCGGCGCGCGCGGACGACGATCCGTTCGCCGTGAACGCAAGGCTGCTGGCCTCGGTGCGCAACGAAGATGGCGCCGGCGTCACGCGGGCCCTGCGCGACGGCGCAGCCGTCAATTCGCGCAACCGGCTTGGCGAGTCGGGTCTGCTGATCGCACTCAAGAAGAACCGCGCCGATCTCGCGCGCCTGCTGCTCGATGCCGGTGCCGATGTCAACGAGGCCGCCGTCAATGGCATCACGCCGCTGATGGCCGCCGCCTACGCCGGCGACGTCGAAATGACGCGCGCGTTGCTCGAGCGGGGCGCCGACCCGGCACCGGTCGATCGGATCGGCAAGAACGCGATCACCTACGCGGCAGGCGAAGGCCATACCGAGATCGTCCGGATGCTGCTTGGCAAAGGGATCGACCCCAACGCCGTGTACCGCAACGACCTGACGGCGCTGATGTGGGCCGCGGGTTACGGGCACGCCGACACGGCACGTGCGTTGATCGAAGCCGGCGCCCGTATCGATGCCGTCGACAACCGCGGCAAGAGCGCACTCGACATCGCACGTGAATTCAAGCACGCGGCGACGGTCGACGTGCTCGAAAAGGCGCGCCGTGACGGACGTCGTTAACGTCTCGCTCGTGCGGCCGCCTGATTCGCGGACGCGCGAGCAAACGGTCAGTCGCCGGCGGTAATTTCCCTCGGCGCCAGGGGCTGCACCGTACGTTCGCGGGCGAGCCACATGCGGCTCAACACCCGATCCCCGCGCAGCGCGTGATGGATCGCCCCGGCGACGTGGAGTGTGATGAGCGCAATCAGCACAAAACTCGTCGCCAGGTGTACGGCGCTCATCGCGTCCTTGAAGTCATCGTCCTTCTCGCCCCACGCAGGGATGGTCACGCCGAAGAACTTGACCGGATACCCGCTCCACACGGAGCCGAGATACCCGGCGAGCGGCATGATCAGAAGGCACGCGTAGAGTGCGATGTGAGTACCGGACGCAAGTCGCTGCTGCCAGCGCGGCATTACTGGAAGCGCAGGTGGCCGATGCAGGAGCCGCCAACCGAGCCGTACCAGCATCAGCGCGAGCAGACATAGGCCAATCGACTTGTGCACGTTAAAGGCGTCAGCACGCAGGCCCGGCGGCGACTTCGGGATCTCCTGCATCAACCAGCCCCACGTGATCTGCGCGACGACGAGCGCAGCGATCACCCAATGCAGCACCACCGCCGTGCGCGTATACCGCACCACCGGATCAAGGTTGGTCATCTGTGGACACGCGCGCACGCGACCTGCCGGTAGCGCAATCCCTCCTCACAACCGCACTTCGACGCTCGCGCCGACGAACCAGTTGCGCCCGGGTGCCGGTTCGAAGAAACGGCCGTTGGTGTCGCCAACGATTACCGAGCCGGCGTAGTTGCGATCGAACAGGTTGTTCACGCGCACGAACTCGCGCCAGGTCGCGCGCCCGCTCGTTTGCGTGAATCCGATTCGCGCGTTCATGACCGCGTATGAAGGCGCCGCGTCAGTGTTGCGATCGTTGACGTAAAGACGATCGACGTAGAGACCTTCCAGCGCCGCGTTCAGGCCCGACCAGCCGCCCGGCACGTAGGCCAGCT
>JAICVH010000242.1 GCA_025935435.1 Burkholderiales bacterium | reverse complement strand
TTTGGTCAGGCGCAAAGCGCGATCAAGGTCGCGACCTGGGGCGGAAGCTGGCGTGATTCGCTGGACAAGACGATCGGGTCGAAGCTGAAATCCGCAGGCAGCGTCGACTACGTCGTCGACACGCCGCAGGGCAACCTTGCGAAGCTCGTCGCGGCGCGCGGACAGGCAGTGCCGTTCGACAACATGGAAAGCGGCCTCGAGCTGGTGCAGCTGATGGCAGCCGACCGATACATCGAGGACCTGAATTACGACCGTCTGCCGCACGCGAAGTCGCTGCCGAAGTACGCGATCGCGAAGAACTACGTCATGACGGTGGGCAGCGTCGACGGAATCGTTTACAACGAGGCGAAGTTCAAGGAGCTCGGCCTTGCGGCGCCGACGAAGTACTCCGATCTCGCCGACCCGAAGCTGAAGGGCCGCGTGGCGTTCCCGGACATCAACCACACGCAGCACTGGAACGCGGTTGCCGGTTTGGCCTATGACGCCGGCGGGAACGAAGGCAATCTCGAGTCCTCCATCCCGCTGATCAACAAGATCAAGCCTGCGTACTTCTTCGCGACGTCGACCGATCTCAGCACCAAGATGGGCGCCGGAGAAGTCTGGGCGGCGCCGTGGCACGCAGGGTTCGTCGTACGCCTTCGTCGCAACAACGTGCCGCTCGCGATCGCCTATCCGCAAATCGGCACGCACAAGGGCGCGTTATGGCCGGTCATTCATCACATCGTGCGCGGCACCAACAGTCGCGACATGGCCGAGAAGTTCCTCGACCTCTATCTCGATCCCGAGCTGCAGTATGAGCATGCACGGGCGACCGGTGTGATGCCGATCCAGCCAGCCGCGGTGAAGAAACTGTCGACGGATCCGGAAAACAAGGACGTGCTTCCCTTCGACCAGATCGACAACCTGTACGTGGTCGACTTCACCAAGGTAAACCTGCCACGCTGGCGCAACGCCTGGACGAAGGATGTCAGCCGTAGTTGATCGCGGCGGCTGATGTCGAGCGTAGAGCTCGAACGGCTGCGCAAGCGTTACCGCGACGTTGACGTCGTCAGCGACGTCGATCTCCACATCGCCGAGGGCGAACTCGTCGTCCTGCTCGGTCCCTCGGGCTGCGGCAAGACGACGACGCTGCGGATGATCGCCGGCCTGGTGCAGCCGACGTCCGGCCGTGTGCGCATCGGCGGCGAAACGGTCGACCACCTGCCGCCGCGCGCGCGCAACATCGGCATGGTGTTCCAGGACTACGCGCTGTTCCCAAACATGCCGGTGCGCGAGAACATCGCGTTCGGGTTGCAGGAGCGGCGCGTTCCGCGCGAACGTGTCGACGCGCGTGTCGATCAAATGCTGGCCTTGATCCGCATGCACGCGTTTGCCGATCGTTTCCCCGTGGAACTGTCCGGCGGCCAGCAGCAGCGCGTGGCGCTCGCCCGCGCGCTCGCCTACGAGCCGCGCGTATTGCTGATGGATGAGCCACTCGGCGCGCTCGATCAGCGGCTGCGCGAGGACATGCAACGCGAGGTCGCGCGAATCCAGAAGTCGCTTGGCATTACTACAGTGTTCGTCACGCACGACCAACAGGAGGCGATGGTGCTCGCCGATCGCATCGTCGTCATGAATGCCGGGCGCATCGAGCAGGCAGGTACCGCCGAGCAGCTTTACGCAAATCCGCAATCGCTGTTCATCGCCGACTTCATCGGCCGCACGAACCGACTGGCGGGCGACGCGCGCGAATGCTCGAACGGGACGGCACGCGTGACGTTGCGAAATGGCCGCGAGATTACGGCGAAAGCGGCAGCGCCGGTGCGGGCGGGTGACGGCGTGGTGTGCACGATCCGCCCGGAAAAGCTGACCCTTGCGCAGCCGAGTAGCGCGCACGACAACGTCTTGCCAGTGACGATGCGGCGCCGCAGTTTCCTCGGCAGCAGCGTCGACCTTGCCGTCGACGATGCGACGGGCGCCGAACTGTTGATAAGGCTGGCGGCCGGCAGTGCGCACATCCCCGAACCGGGCAGCAACGTGCTGGTCACGTTTGGGCCCGACGACTGCCTTTGTTTTCCAGCTCCCCGATCGTGACGCCGAGTCCGCGGCGCGCGTACGACGCGGCGCTGATCGTGGCCTTCATCGGCTCCGCTTTGCTGTTCGTCGTGCCGCAGTTCTTTTTCATCCGCCAGAGTCTGCTGCCGAATGTCGCGCCCGGCGTCGTCGGGGACTCGATGTCGCTCGACAACTACGCCGCAATTGTCACCGACAGCTTTTATCTCGGCGTTTTCGTGCGCACGCTCGCCTTGTCGGCGGTGTCGGTTGCCGCCGGTTTGCTGCTGGCGTTTCCGACGGCGTACTTCCTCGCGCGCATCCATTCGCGCGTCGTTCGCGGGCTGATTGTGCTGTTGCTGATCTCGTCGTTCGTTTCGGTCGTCGTGAAGGTTCTCGGGCTTACGTTGTTGCTGGGAACCGAAGGTCCCGTCGTGCGCGCGTTGCGGATGCTGTCGTTCGGATTCTGGGACGTGCGGCTGCTCCACAATGACGCATCGGTGGCGATCGGCCTCGTCCAGTACACGCTGCCGCTTCTGGTGATGATTCTCTTCGGCGTCATTCAGAACGTTCCCGTGAGTCTGGAGGAGGCCGCGCTGGTGCACGGGGCGTCTGACTGGCGCGCGTTTCGCCGCGTCCTGCTGCCCATGTTGTGGCCCGGGACGCTCGCCGCAGCGCTCATCGCATTCAACATGAACATGGGCGCGTTTACCTCGGCCGTACTGCTCGGCGGCGGTCGCGTGCTGACGGTGCCGATCATGATTCAGCGCAAAATCATTCTGGAGACCGATTACCCGAATGCCGCGGCGCTGTCCGTGCTGCTGACGCTCGCCGTGGTGATCGTCAATCTCGCGGCGCTGAAGGTGCGGCCGATCACTGCCTTCGCGTCCACGCGAGGCGGCTAAGGAAATGCGCATCTCGACCAAGCAGGTCGTCGTCGGCGCAGGCGCGCTGTTCACCTACGTGTTTCTGCTGATCCCGCTCGTGATCGTGATCGGTGCGTCGTTCGACGATACGGCCACCGTGTACTTCCGTTTTCCGCCCGAGAAGCTGTCCTTTCGCTGGTATCGCGAGCTGCCGGTGAAGTACTGGCATGGTCTGGGGCTCAGTTGCATGATCGCGCTCGTTGCTGCTGCCGCTTCCACGTTGATCGGCGGTCTCGCGGCGCTCGGCATCGCGAAAGGAACGCTGCGCCGCAGCCCGCTGCTGGAAACGTTCTTCCGGATCCCGTTGCAGGTTCCGTTCGTCGTCACGGGCATCGTGTTCCTGCAGTTCTACTATCTTCTGTTCGATGCGTGGCGCGTGCCACTCGTCGGCAGCTACGTCGGCTTTGTGCTCGCGCATCTGTTCTTTTGCATTCCTTACGCCGCCGGCGCCGTGGGCTCGGTCATCAACGACGATCTCGCGCGGATCGAGAATGCCGGTCGAATCGCGGGTGCCACCGAGTGGCGCGTGTTCCGGCGGCTCACGATGCCCGCGCTCAAGCCCGGGTTGTTCTCGGGATTCTTTTACGCGTTCATCGTGTCGTTCGGCGACGTTCCCGTCAGCGTTTTTCTATCGACCGGTGGCGCGGTACCGTTACCGGTCGAGATCTTTCAGACGCTGCAGTTCGATTTCGATCCGGCGGTACTCTCGATCTCGTCGATCGTCGTCGTGCTATCGGCGGTGTTCATCGTGTTCATGCAACGCGTCGTCGGCCTCGATCTGATTTTGCCCGGCGCTCGCCGGTGATGCCGCCGATGGTGGCCGCACCATCAGCGCAATAGCGCGGGGAGCGGCTTACACCGCTCACTGAATAAGCTCGTCCGCACGCAGCAGCAGCGATTGGGGGATCGTTAGACCAATCGCCTTGGCGGTATTGAGGTTCAGCACCAAGTCGAGCTTGGTAGGCTGCTGGACGGGGAGCTCGCCCGGCTTGGCACCCTTGAAGATTCTTTCGACATAGCCCGCGGCTTGGCGATAGAGTTCCGTTGCGCTCGGGCCATAAGAGACGAGACCTCCCGCGGCCACCAGGTCGCGCGCTTCGTACATATCGGGTAGGCGCAATCGTTTCGATGCCTCGATGATCGCCGCGCGAAGTTCGTAGGTTAACGAATTGTTCTTCACGATGAGCGCTTGAGACCGCGCCTGCTCGATCGCGGTAAATGCTCGTGGCAAATCGGCGGCACTGGAAATGAAATGGGCGCGAACTTCAGCGCCCAGCAGTCGTCCCGCTGCTTCGGTTTCAGCAACAAATTGCTGGTGGGGTGTGCGCTGCTTCGACGCTGGATCGCGGCCACCGATGTCCCAAGCAAGCACTGCGATCCGCGCAGCACCTGGAACGAGTTCGCGGAGAAGCTGCAGACGCTTTGCGGCCAGATCAGTTGTCAGGATGGACAGGCCGGTGACATTCCCGCCCGGTCGTCCAAGACTGGGGATCAGCCCGGCGCCGACCGGATCGACGACGGCAGCCATGACGATCGGGATCGTGGTCGTGGCCTTCTTGGCGATCCGCACTGCGGGCACCTGGGCGGTGACGATCACATCGACCGGCAAACGCACCAATTCGTTCGCCTGTCGTTCGAGCAAGGATAGGTCCTCGTCTGCCCAACGATACTCGATGAGCAGGTTGTCGCCCTTCCTGTAGCCCAATTCGCGCAGACGTTGAACAAACGCTTCGTCCCATTCATTCGGGCCCGCCCGCAAGCTCAGATAACCGATTCGAAATGGTCTGACGGATTGCTGGCCGACCGCATGCCGGGCCGCCACCAGCAGTCCAAGCGAGGCCGCGGCGCCGAGCATCGATCGCCGGCTTGTCAAGGGTTCACCTCGTCGGCGCGTAATAGGAGTGCTGCGATCGACGGGTGGAACGCGAGCGTTGTTCTTCTTGACATCTCACCTTGCATCCGGTGAATGGCAGGGGGAC
>JAICVH010000079.1 GCA_025935435.1 Burkholderiales bacterium | reverse complement strand
TAGGCGAAGAAATCCGTTGCTGCAAATCCGAAGTCGATGATGGCGGCAACACGCCCGCCGTCGAACAGCACGTTGTCGCAGAAGAGGTCGCCGTGGATCGCGCCCTTCGGGAGCTTGCCCTTGCCGAATCCGGTCTGGTAGCGGACTTCGTCGGTCAACAGTTCGTTTTGCTCCGTCGTGATGTAGGGCCGAACGGCGCGCGCTGCCTGTCGCCACCACGCAGGACCGCGCCGATTGGTGAGCCGCGCACGATAGTGCTGCGACGCGATGTGCAGGCGTGCGAGCGCATCGCCAACGGCCGCGCAGGCGTGCGCCGTCGGTGTTTCGACGGGTGCGCCGTCGATGCGCGTGACAAGCCCGGCGGGGCGCCCGTTCAAATGCGAGAACAACGCACCCGTTCGATCGGGTGCCGGTGCGGGCACCTCGACGCCGGCGCGCGCGAGATGCGCCATCAGGTTCAGATAGAACGGCAATTCGTCGGCGGGCAACCGTTCGTAGAGCGTCAGCACGAAGCGGCCGCGCTCGGTCGTGACGAAATAGTTGGTGTTCTCGATGCCCGCCGCGATGGGCGCCATGTCGACCAGCGCGCCGAGCGGATAGCGCGCGAGCCATGCGTCGAGTTCGTCGGGGCTGACCGTCGTGTAGACCGACATGGTTAGTCCCGCGCGAGCGGGCGCGGCGCCTGCACCTTCGAGACGGCTAGTGGTTCAGAACGAAAACAGGACCCACATCGGCACCTTCAGCGACGAGTCGAGGCTCTCGCGTCGAATGAAGGTTGCGCCGTTGACGTCCGGAATCAGGAAATACGGGCGCCCATGCCGCGGCGTCACCCGTACATACCGCAGTTCGCCCTTGATGCGGACCTCCTCGATCACCTGGTCTTCGCGCCGGATGATCGTCACCTGCGGCTCGAGTTCGGGATCGCCGATGACGTCGGCAGGCGGCGGAGGCGGTTGCGGCAGCGCGGCCGGCCGCGCGGGAGTCTGCGCGAGGCCCGAACCGGCAACCATGGCGACGAGCAGCATCAAAACGGTTCGACGTGCAGCCATGGCAGGCGTTTGAAGGATTGGATATCGGCAGGTAGCGCGGACGCGGGCAGACGGTACGACGATACTGATTCTAGCAAATGGTCGCTACACAACGAAGGCTCGACGCGCTCGATTCGATGTCGTCCCGGAATGGATTAACGCGTAAGTCAAACGCCGATACGACGTCGCCACGGTGTCCACGTCTTCGTGGCCGTACGGCGGGGCATCGTCTGCGACGACGGTCACAGATTGAGAAGCTTTTCACGTTCGTCGCGCGACGGCTGAAATCCGCGGTTCTCGTAAAAGCTGAAGATCGCCTCTACGACCGCATCCGGGTCATCGATGATGCGCATCAGGTCGATGTCATGTTCGCCGATCATGCCCTCGACGGCGACCGTTTCGTTCAACCAGTCGAGCAGTCCCTGCCAGTACGCACCGCCGACCAGGATGATCGGAATGCGCCGGCTCTTGCCCGTTTGCACGAGCGTCAGGCATTCGGACAGTTCGTCGAGCGTGCCGTAACCGCCCGGCAGCACGACGTAAGCCGATGCGAACCGGACGAACATCATTTTCCGCGCGAAGAAATACCGGAAGTTGACGCTGATGTCCTGGTACTGGCTGCTCGCCTGCTCGTTTGGCAACACGATGTTGAGGCCAATCGCCGGCGCGCGACCCGCATGCGCGCCGTGATTGGCAGCCTGCATGATGCCGGGTCCGCCGCCGGAGATCACGGAGAAGCCGGCGTCGGAGAGTTTGCGTGCGATTGTCTTCGCCGCTTGATAGTACGGATGATCGGCTTTGACGCGCGCGCTGCCGAACATGCTCACGGCAGGACGCACGCCGTTCAGGCGATCGGCCGCCATCTGGAACTCTGCCATAATTCCAAGCACCCGCCACGCTTCCTGTCCGTTGGTCGAATACAGCGCTTGCGGGTCAATCATTTCGGGAATCTTGTGGGTTTGCTGCCGCATGGCAACGCTCGTCCTCGTCGATGGTTCGTCGTATTTGTACCGCGCGGTCCATGCACTGCCGGATCTCCGAACCAAGAAAGGCGAGCCGACCGGCGCATTGCGCGGGGTGCTGGCGATGTTGCGCCGTTTGGTGATCGACGACAAGCCGGATTACTTTGCCGTCGTGTTCGATGCGCCCGGCCGGACGTTTCGCGACGACTGGTATCGCGAATACAAGGCAAACCGCCAGGCGATGCCCGACGAACTCGCGTTGCAGATCGAACCGCTGCACGAACTCGTGCGCGCGCACGGTTGGCCGCTGTTGATGGTCGAAGGCGTCGAAGCCGATGACGTGATCGGCACGCTTGCGTGCGAAGCGAAGCGTGCGGGCATCACGACGGTCATCTCGACGTCCGACAAGGACCTCGCGCAATTGGTCGAACCGGGCATCACGCTCGTCAATACGATGACGAACGAACGCCTCGATCACGACGGCGTCGTTGCAAAATTCGGCGTGCGCCCCGATCAGGTGCTCGATCTGTTGACGCTGACCGGCGATGCGATCGACAACGTGCCGGGCGTCGCCAAAGTGGGTCCGAAGACGGCGGCGAAGTGGCTCGGTCAATTCGAAACGCTCGACAACGTGATCGCGCACGCATCCGAGATCGGTGGCGTGGTCGGTGATAACCTGCGCAAGGCGCTCGAATGGCTGCCGCAGGGCAAGCGGTTGCTGACGGTGCGGCGCGATTGCACCGTCGATACAAGCGTTGCCGAGCTGACGCTGGGTTCACCGGCGGTCGAGCGCCTGCGTGAACTCTACGAGCGATTCGAGTTCAGGAGCTGGCTCGGCGAATACGCGCGTGGCGAGCGCGAGACGCACGTCGCCGCAAGAACCGACAGCGTTCCCAGTGCGGCTGCATCGACTGAGGCTCCGCGTGCATTCCCCGCCGTCGATTACGAGGCGGTAATCACGCCGGAGGCGTTCGAACGCTGGCGCGCGGCGATCGTCACGGCCGATCTCGTGTCATTCGATACGTCGACGACGTCCGCGGACCCGATGCAGGCCGAGATCGTCGGTGTCTCGTTCGCGCTCGAAGCGACGCGCGCCTGCTACATCCCGCTCGGCCATCGCTACGCGGGCGCGCCGGCGCAACTCGATCGTCGCGAAACGCTGCAGGCGCTCGCGGAATGGTTCGGCGACGCCGCGCGTGCCAAGCTCGGTCAGAATCTGAAATACGCGCAGCACGCGCTCGCCAACCATGGCATCGAGCTCCGCGGTTGTGCGCACGACACGGAAATCGAATCGTACGTGCTCGAATCGCACAAACCGCATGACCTCGAGGGACTTGCCCGGCGTCACCTCGATCTGCCGACGATCGGCTACGACGCCGTCACCGGCCGCGGCGCGCATCGCATCCCGTTCGATCAGGTGCCGCTCGATCGCGCGACCGAGTATGCGGCGCAGAACGCGGATGTCACGCTGCGCCTCCACGAGCGGCTTTCGCCGCAGATCGACGGCGACCCGAAGCTTTCGCATGTCTACACGGCCATCGAGCTGCCGGTGCGCGACGTGCTGTACAGGATGGAGCGCACCGGCGTGCTCGTCGATGGGGACGTGCTCGCCGCGCAAAGCCGCGATCTCGGCGCGCGCGTCAATGCGCTCGAGCAGGAAGCGCATCGGCTCGCCGGCGCACCGTTCAATCTGGGCTCGCCGAAGCAGCTGTGCGAGATCCTGTTCGAGCGGATGAAGCTTCCGGTGCGGAAGAAGACCGCGACCGGTCAGCCGTCGACCGACGAGGAAGTGTTGCAGGAGCTGGCGGCCGATTACCCGCTACCCAAGGTGCTGCTCGAGTATCGTGCGCTCGCGAAGCTCAAGTCGACCTACACGGACAAATTGCCCGCGATGGTCAATGCGAAGACGGGACGCGTACACACGACGTTCTCGCAGACCACCGCCGTCACCGGGCGCCTCGCCTCGACCGAGCCCAATCTGCAGAACATTCCCGTGCGCACGGGCGACGGACGCCGCATCCGGGAAGCGTTCATCGCGCCGCCCGGTCACACGCTGATCTCGGCCGATTATTCGCAGGTCGAGCTTCGCATCATGGCGCACTTGTCGGCGGACCCGGCGCTGGTCAAGGCGTTTCACGAGGGCGACGACATCCATCGCGTGACGGCAGCCGAGATCTTCAGCGTTGCACCCGTCGACGTCACGGCCGACCAGCGCCGCTACATCAAGGCAGTCAATTTCGGATTGATCTACGGGATGAGCGCGTTCGGCCTCGCGATACAGCTCGGCATCGAACGCAGCGCGGCGCAGCAATTCATCGAACGCTATTTCACGCGCTATCCCGGCGTCGCCGCGTACATGCAGCGGACGCGCGAGCTCGCGCGCGAGCAGGGATACGTCGAAACGGTGTTCGGCCGCCGGTTGTTCCTGCCGGATATCCGCGCGGCGAGCGGCCCGCGACGCGCGGGCGCCGAGCGTGCGGCGATCAACGCGCCGATGCAGGGAACCGCTGCCGACCTGATCAAGCTTGCGATGATCGCCGTGCAGGCGTACCTCGACCGCGAGCGGCTCGGAACGCGGTTGATCCTCCAGGTACACGATGAGCTCGTGCTCGAAGCGCCCGACGACGAGCGCGCGCGCATCGTTCGCGAGCTACCGGACCTGATGACGTCGGTTGCGACGCTCAGCGTTCCGCTCAAGGTCGACATCGGTAGCGGACCCAATTGGGAACAGGCACATTGAATCGTCACGACCAGCGCTGCGCTCGCGCGCGGTGATGGTCGCGCTAACGCCCGAAGATCGTTCTCCATCCCGCGTAGCAACTGCCGACGAGCATCGGCCCGAGCACCAGCCAGCCGAGCCCCATCGGAATCGTCGCGACGATCGCAAGCCCGATGTAGATGAGCCCGTAGAGCAGGAATGCGCCGAGGTTTCGCCACGACGCGGCGAAGCTTTTCCTGAGTGCGGCCACCGGCTGCTCGCCATTCAGCACGATCAGCGCCGGCGCGAACCAGTACGCCATCGCGACGAGCAGCGCGATCAAGAGCGCGATCATCGCCACGATGAATACCGCCACGCCCGCCGAAGCGAGCGCCGCATAGTCGGCCGCCGTTCCGCTGAAATCCATCAGCGCAGCAAGCCCCGATGCACCGAGCGTGAGGAATATGGTCGCAACCATGAAGATCGCCACGACGAAAAGAATCGCGAGCCACAACAGCCCGAGCAGGCACAGCGGCGCAAAGCGTCCGCCCTGAAAGCCGTCGAACAGGTGACCGATCCGTAACGGCTCACCGCGCGCGAGTGCGTCGCAGCCGAGCATCACGCCACCGGCCATGACCGGCAGCAACACCGTGTGCGCGAGACTGCCGATCAGCGGTACGAGAACGAGTGCGATCGACACGATGATGAACAGCACGAAGATGCCTATCCACACGGCGGGCGCGGCGCAGAAGATGCGCCAGCTCTCGCCCCACCATGCCGCGCCCTGCGCGGCCGCGAGCTGGCGCGGCTCCGGCGCCGAACCGGAGGGTGGGATGGCGGTGGTCACCGTATACGCAGGCTTCTGCGTTTCCATGCGGATTCCTTTCGGAAACGAATATGCTTATGGCGCGCGCGATGCACGGCATTGTGGCGTAGCACGCGACAAAAGACGAGCGGGCCCTTGCCAAGTGCAGCGCACGCTCCCATCTGCGAGTACCTGCTTACCGAACGACGATGGACTCGATTGCCGCCCAGCTTGCGCAGTATGGCGTTCCGCTCGTCGGGCTGAACGTGCTGTTGCAGCAGCTCGGGCTGCCCATTCCCGCGGTGCCGACGATGATGCTCGCCGGTGCGCTGGCGGCAGCGGGACGTATCGATTTCGCTGCGTCGTTCGCGATTTCGGTTGCGGCGTCGCTTGTGGCCGACCTGCTGTGGTTCTGGGCGGGTCGGCGCTACGGCTACCCGGTCCTTCGCTTTTTGTGCCGGATTTCGTTGTCGCCTGATACCTGCGTCCGCCAGACCGAGGGCATTTTCGAGCGTTGGGGATTCTTCTCGGTCGTCATTTCGAAGTTCGTGCCCGGCTTCTCCACCGTCGCCCCGCCGATTGCCGGCGCGCTGAAGATGCGCGTTGCCGCGTTTGTCGCGGCCTCAGCGGCGAGCGCCGCGCTGTGGGTCGGCGCAGCGATGATCGTGGGTGTCGTGTTCGCTCGGCAGATCGAATTCGTGCTTGGCTGGATCGAGTCGCACGTCGTCATCGCCGCGTTCGTCATCGGCACGATCGTCGGCGCGTACGTCGTCATGAAGGCGTTGCAGCGCTGGCGGATGACGCGCTTCGTCGCCGCGGCGATGATCAGCGTCGATGAACTGCGCGAACAGCTTGCCAGTCCATCGCGTCCGTTCGTCATCGACGTGGGATCGAGCCTCGCACACCGTGCGCGACCGCACATCCCGGGTGCCGTCATGCTCGATCTCGATGCAATCGCGCGCGCCAACGATTTTCCCGAGGATCGCGAGATCGTCGTCTACTGCGCATGCCCGAACGAGGAATCCGCGCGTCGGGCGGCACAGCTCCTGATCGAGAAGGGCTATCGTCGGGTGCGGCCGCTCGCCGGTGGCATCGATGCGTGGTCGGCGGCCGGATTGCCGCTCGAGGAAGCGAAGCCGGTGACGTTCGTCCGGCAGCCGACGCTCGCCGCGTGATTGGCGGCATCGGCGGACGGCCGGTCGGCCCTGAAACCATTGCTTGCAATTGGATCGGCGGATCGCCGGCATAATCGTCGCCGCGCGCCGAACCAACGCGCACGGGTCGCTATCTGACCTGCGCGACCCTGTTCAACGGGTCGCCGCTTGTAATTGACGACAAGAAGGCGCCATGGCCGTCGACCCGATGCATGAACCACCCGCTGCACCACAGCCGTCGCGGCGCGTGTCCACGTACATCGTCGCGCTGATCGCCGTCGCGCTCGTCGCAGTGACCGCGTGGTACGCGTTCACGCCGCATGCCCCTGCGACCGCGCCGGCCGCCAAAGGCGGCTTCGGTGGTGGAGCCGGTGGCGGGCGTCGCGGCGGCGGCGATCCGGCGGCGCGCGGCCCGCTGCCGGTCGCGATCGCCGTCGTGCAGGCGCAGGATTTTCCGCTCTATCAGAACGCGCTCGGCAACGTCACCGCGCGCAACACCGTGACCGTGCGTCCGCGCGTCGAAGGTCAGCTCGCGCGCGTGCTCTTCAAGGAAGGGCAGCTGGTCAAGGCGGGCGAACTGCTCGCCGAGATCGATCCGCGTCCGTTCGAAGTGCAGGTGACGCAGGCGAACGGACAGCTCGCGCGCGATCAGGCGCAGCTCACCAATGCACGCATCGATCTCGAACGGTATCGAACGCTGCTCGCGCAGGACTCGATCGCCAAGCAGCAGGTCGACACGCAGGAAGCGCTGGTGCGCCAGTACCAGGGAACGATCGAGGCGGATCGCGGTGCCGTAGACAACGCAAAGCTGCAGTTGTCGTACACGAAGATCACCGCGCCGATCGGCGGTCGTCTCGGTCTGCGGCAGGTGGACGTCGGCAACATCGTGCGCGCGTCCGACGCGAATGGGCTGGTCGTCATCACGCAAGTGCAGCCGATCAGCGTCGTGTTTTCGATTCCCGAGGATCGGCTGACGGCCGTGCGGCGGCGCTTGCAGGCGGACGCCGTGCTGCCCGTCGAAGCGTATGACCGCGACGGCAAGGTGAAGCTCGCGAGCGGCAAGCTGTTGACGGTCGACAATCAGATCGATCCGGCGACCGGCACGATCAAGCTGAAGGGCGAGTTCGCGAACGATGACGGTTCGCTCTTTCCCAATCAGTTCGTGAACGTGCGCATGCACGTCGATACGCTCACCGGTGCGCTCGTCGTGCCGACACCCGCCGTGCAACGTGGATCGCCGGGAACCTTCGTGTACCGCGTCGGCGACGACAACACCGCGTCGGTGCAGCCGGTGAAGCTCGGTCCGGTCGAAGGCGAAACGACCGTCATCTCGGAAGGTTTGAAAGCGGGCGATCGCGTCGTCGTCGACGGCACCGACAAGCTGCGCGACGGCGCCAAGATCGAGCCGATCGACCGCAGCATCGCCGCCGCTGCAGCGCCGCCAGCGCGCGCGGGCACGAACGGCGAACGCGGTGCCGGCAAGGGAGGGCGCCGCCGCAACGAGGCACAGAACGGGGCGACGCCCGCCAAATGAATCCGTCGCGTCCGTTCATCCTGCGACCGGTCGCGACGTCGCTGCTGATGATCGCGGTGCTGCTCGCGGGCATTGTCGCGTACCGCGTGCTTGCGATCTCGGCGCTGCCGGAAATCGACTATCCGACGATCCAGGTCGTCACGCTGTACCCGGGCGCGAGCCCCGATGTCACGACGTCGTCGATCACCGCGCCGCTCGAGCGTCAATTCGGGCAGATGCCCGGACTGAAGCAGATGTCGTCGACGTCGTCGGGCGGTGCGTCCGTGATCACGCTGCAGTTCACGCTCGACCTTTCGCTCGACGTTGCCGAGCAGGAAGTGCAGGCGGCGATC
>JAICVH010000348.1 GCA_025935435.1 Burkholderiales bacterium | reverse complement strand
CGACCTGCTCGGAATAGTCGAGATGCGGCGACCACAGCGGGCGCGGGCATTGCAGTTCGCGGACGAGCAGCGCCACGCGCGCATTCTCATCCAGCGCGTTGTAGTCTTCGGCGGCGCGGGCGTGCGCGAGCAGTTCGGCAACGACCGCCTCGTGGACGTCGCTGTTCTGTCGCAGATCGAGCGCGGCCAGTTGAAACCCGAATACGTCGACGGCGCGCCGCAGCGGATCGAGGCGTCGCGCGGCGAGTGCTTGTGCGCCATGCCGCGCGAGCGAATCGGCGATCGTGTCGAGATAGGCGCGAAACTCGCCGGCGCTCGCGTACGGCAGTGCGTCCACCTGTGCCGCACGTACGCGAACGAGCGTCGTCAGGTTGCGCGCCGTTGCAGCGAGCCGCGCGTAGATGCCGACCAACGCCTGCCGGTACGGTTCGTCCTGCCGATGCGGACTCGCATCGCTCGCCGCCGCGGCCAGCGCGAGCAGCGCATCCGACGGCGTGACGAGCCGCGTCGACAGCGACAACTCGGCGCCGAGGCGGTGCACGACGTCGAGGTAATGCTCGAGTGCGACGCCCGACTGCGCGTGCATCGCATACCGCAGCGTGTCCGCGTCGACATACGGATTGCCGTCGCGATCGCCGCCGATCCATGACCCCATGCGCAGGAACGAAGGCACATCGTCGGGACCGAGCCCGAACTGCACCGCCATGATGCGCTCGAACGCTGCGTAAACACGAGGGATCTCGTCCAGAAACGTGTATCGGTAATACGCGAGTCCGTTGTCGATCTCGTCCCTGACGTGCAGGCGCGACAGTCGAAGCATGGCCGTCTGCCACAACTCGAGCACCGACGCATGAAGGCTTGCATCGAACTCCTGTTGTTCGTCCGGTGTGAGCACTGTGCGGTCACGCCACGTGAGGAGTCGTGCAATTTCGCGTTCGACGTCGAGAATGCTCTTGCGCTGCACTTCGGTCGGGTGTGCGGTCAGCACCGGGGCGATGCGCGCTTCGGCCAGCCAGCGCTCGATCGTTGCGCGGTCGAGGCCCTGCGTGGCGAGCCGCGGTACCGCCTCCGCGATATCGCCCCGCCGTGGCGATGACCCGGCGAGCGCGTGCGCGCGACGGCGCCGGTTCTGATGCACGTCCTCGGCGATGTTCGCGAGGTGCGAGAAATAACTGAACGCGCGAACGACCTCGAGCGTCTGCGGGATCGGCAGTGGATTCAGCAGGTCGGCAAGGGTGCGCCGAAAGCGGTCGGCATCGGCGCCGGTCGCGCGGCGAAAGGCAATCGCCGCCTGCCGTATCGCCTCGATCCGTTCGAAACCGGCGTCGCCGATCTGCGACCGCAACACGTCGCCCAGGACTCGCCCGAGTAGCCGCGTGTCTTCCTTGACCGGCAGGTCCTTGTCGGCAACGTCGGGAGCATTCATCGGAGGCGGCGGCGAAGCGGTCCGATGCTAGCATTGCCCGTTGCGGTGGTCGCGTTCGTCGCCGTTCCCGACCAACCTTCCGCGCCAGCAAACTTCCATGCGCATTGCAACCGATTCCCTTCCGGCAGAACTCGCTGAGCGCGCGCGACGGTTGCGTGCGACGACGCTGCATGAATTGTTTGCGCGGGACGCTGCGCGCACGGACGCGCTGACGTTCGACTGGAACGACTGGCGAATCGACGTTTCGAAGGAGCGTATCGACGCCGGCGCGCTCGGCGTGCTGGTGCAGGCGGCCGAAGCGGCCAACCTGTCGCACTGGATCCATGCACTGTTCGCCGGGGAGAAGCTCAATCTGTCGGAGCACCGCCCGGTGCTGCATACGGCGCTGCGCGCGCCGCCGTCGACGTCGGTTACCGTCGACGGCGTCGACGTGACGATCGAGATGCGCGCAACCCGCGCCCGCATGGCCGACATCGCCGATTCGGTGCGTGACGGCCGTCGCAAGGGCGCCACCGGGCGGCCGCTGCGCTCGATCGTCAACATCGGCATCGGCGGATCCGATCTCGGGCCGCGGCTCGTATGCGACGCGCTCGCCGGGCCGGAGCATGCGCGTCGCGGTGCTCCCGACGTCACGTTCGTTTCCAACGTCGATCCCGAGCACCTGACGCGCGCGCTCGGCGAACGCGATCCGGCATCGACACTGTTCGTCGTCGTGTCGAAGACCTTCACGACGCAGGAGACGCTCGCCAATGCGCGCAGCGGTCGCGAGTGGCTGATGCGCCACCTGCCGCCCGGGCACGACGTCGCGTCGCACTTCATCGCCGTCTCGTCGAATGTCGAAGCAGCGCGCGCGTTCGGCATCCGCGATGCCGACATCCTGCCGATGGCGGAGGGGGTTGGCGGCCGCTACTCGCTATGGTCCGCGGTCGGGCTCTCGATCGCGCTGCGCACCGGGTATCCGACCTTCGCCGAACTCCTCGACGGCGCGCAGGCGATGGACACGCATTTCCTGATGACGCCGCTCGCACGGAACGTGCCGGTGCTGCTCGCACTCGTGTCGTACTGGAATGCGCGCTGGCTCGGCCATGCACAGCGCATCGTCGTGCCGTATGCGCAAGCCCTTTCCCGTCTTCCGGCCTACCTGCAGCAGTTGCAGCTCGAAAGCAACGGCAAGTCGGTGTTGCGCGACGGTGCGCCGGTCGACGGTCCGACAGCGCCCGCGTTGTGGGGCGATGTGGGCACCGACAGCCAGCACGCCTTTTTTCAATGGCTGCATCAGGGCACGCACGAAACGCCCGTCGAATTCATCGTGCCGGTGCGCGCCCGGCATCCGCTCGGCGACCAGCAAACGCTGCTCGTCGCCAATGCGCTCGCGCAGGCGCAGGCGCTGCTGGTGGGTCGCGGCGAAGCATCGCTCCGCGCCGAACTCGAGTCACAATGCGCGTCGCAAGCCGAGCTCGATGCCGCGATTGAAGCCCGCCGCTGCCCCGGCAACCGCGCGTCGACGATGCTGTTGCTGCCGACGCTCGACGCGCGCTCGCTCGGCGCGCTGCTGGCGCTCTACGAGCACCGCACGTTCGTCGAGGGTGTGCTGTACGGGATCAATTCATTCGACCAATGGGGTGTCGAACTCGGCAAGACGCTCGCAAAACCCATTGTCGCAGCGCTCGCGGGCGAGGCGAAGCTGCCTGCGAGCGTCGATCCATCGACACGCGCGCTCGTCGAACACGCGCGGAGGCTCGCGTCAGCGCAGCACTGAGTCGGCCCGCGCAGCGTAGGCGTCGCGAATCGCCTCGGCGAGCGCCGTCACTGCGGCTGCATACAAGCGGCTCTTGTTGTATCGCGTGATCACGTAGAAGTTCGGAAACGCGATCCACAGGCTCAGCGCATCGGCACCGGTGTCGGGCGACTCCTCCAGCGCGAGCAGGCCAACCGGCTCGGGTGCGAGCGGATCGGGCAGCCGTTCGGCCGCGACCCCGTCAGCGTTCCACGCGGCGAGCGGTCGCCGCTCGGAGATTCCCCCATCGAGGCGCGCCATCGCAGCGTCGCGTTGCGATGCAGCAACGGTCGCTCGCGACCACACCGGCTGGTCGCGCAGCCAGTCGTGCCGGACGAGGTAATTTGCGATACTGCCGATCGCGTCCTCGTCGCTCTTCCACAGATCGACGTGACCGTCGCCGTCGAAATCGATCGCGTAGCGGCGCACGCTGCCCGGCATGAACTGCGGAACGCCGAGCGCACCGGCGAACGAACCCTTCGGCGCGAGCGGTGAAAAACCTTCGCTGCGGGCGAGCAGCAGGAATTCGCGCAGT
>JAICVH010000461.1 GCA_025935435.1 Burkholderiales bacterium | reverse complement strand
GTCCTTCAGTATGGCGTCCTCGCCGCCGGCGTCGACGTTCGGGTTGTCGTTGACCTCGATCACGTAGCATTGCCGGCCATCCTGTTTGAGATCGACGCCGTAGAGCCCATCACCGATCAGATTGGCGGCGCGCACGGCCGTTCGCACGATGATCTCGGGCGCCTCGCCGACCGAATGAGCGACCGTCGATCCCTCCAGTTTCCGTCCTGATTCCCGCTTGACGACCTGCCAGTGACCCTGTGCCATGAAGTACCTGCACACATAGAGCGGCCGCCGGTCGAACACGCCGACGCGCCAGTCGAAGACCGTCGGCAGCCATTGCTGCGCGATGATCAGATCGGATTTCGTGAACAGCGTGTCGAGCACGCTCGCGAGCGCGTCTTCCGATTCGACTTTCGTGACCCCCAGCGAAAACGCGCTGTCCGGCTGCTTCAGGATGCAGGGCAACCCCAGCGTCGGCACGATCTGGTCGACGTTCTCCCGGTGCACCATCAGCGTCTTCGGCATCGGCACCCGATGGCGCGACAGCAGTTCGTTCAGATACACCTTGTTCGTGCACTTCAGCATCGAATCGGGATCGTCGATGACGACCAGACCTTCGCTCGCCGCCCGGCGCGCGAATTGATACGTGTAGTGGTTGACGTTCGTCGTGTCCCGGATGAAGAGCGCATCGAACTGCGACAGCCGCTCGATGTCGTCGCGGCCGATGATCTCCGGCCGCATGCCGAGCGTGCGCGCCGCCGCCTGGAATCGCTCGAGCGCTTCGGGGTTCGACGGTGGCTCGGGTTCGTCCGCGTTGTAGAGAATCGCGATCGCCGGCGCTTCACGCGGCGTTGCGTGTGCATGCGGCCGATTGCCGCGCCTCACGAACTCCGTTGCAGCGTTGACCAGCAGCGGCTGCTTGTCGACCGGCACGTCGCGTGGATTCACGCTGCCGATTTCACGCAGGCGCCAGCGGCGGTCCTCGCGCGCGAACACCGCGCGCGCGAGCGGGATCTTCGTTGCCGAAAACAGTTGCTGCGCGATCGCATCGTTGCGGCGCTCGGGGTCCCGCCCGAACCACGCTTCGATCGTGGCTTCATCCCCGCCATTCGCCGCAAGCGCGCGCTGCAGCGCTTCACCAAAGCCGTTTCCGAGCAGGCGATTGATTTGCTCAGACTGCAGATCGCCGAGCGTCTTCACTTCGGGCAGGACACGATGGCCGCGCGCCTCGGCGAGCAGCGAGACGTAATAGCCCCGACCCTGGTACCGGTCGGTTCGGCACAGATTGACGATGCGCGCCGGCTGGTTCTCAGCGAACGCCATATCGGTCAGGTATTCGCGCGCCGTGATGACGCGCACGCCATCGATGTCGAATGGCCAGTCGCGCGCGTGATTGACGACGAAGCAGACGTTCATGTGCGCGGCGCGCGTTGCGGCGGATAGATGACGAGCAGATTCGCGTCGTGAGTCACGATGCCGAGCAGGATCGCGGCCAGCACCCGCTCGACGCCGACCCAGTATTCGTGGGACGGACCATAGGGGTTCGGCTGATAGGGATCGACGACGAGCACGCGCTGTCGCTCGTCATCCCAGCCGGCGATGATGACGAAGTGGCCGACCGGATGGCCGCGGATGTCGTCGGTCGTGCCGTCCTCGTCGACTTCGCGCGCCGCACGATAAAGGTACGTCGACGACAGCCCGGTGAGGATCGGCAATTTGCACCGCAGGATGCCTTCGACGAGGCGCGGCGACAGGCTCGCGAGCCGAAGCCGTCCGCCGAGGCGGAGGAATTCGAGGTACCCGTCGGTAGCATGCTGCAGCCGTGTATCGGGCTTGTGCTCCCGCTGCGCGAGCAGCCGTTCGGCGAGATCGACGTGCGCCTGCGTGAACCAGGTCGGATCGAATACCGTGATGTTGTACGTGTAGATGCGTGCCCGGTATCCACGGCGCAGCGCATCGCAACCGAGAAACACCGCGTACGTCCCACCATGCTCGAGCCGCCACATGCGATCGATCACGGACGACAGCGCCTCGTGTTCGCCGAAGAAACGATAGATCGCGTGCAGGCACGTCGGCCCGCAGGTCGTCTCGTCGGGCTGCGGCAGCGTACTGACCGGAAGATGCAGCGGATGACGGCGCGTCCTCCGCCGCTCGGCGACGATGCCCCCGTCGTTCAGTGCCCCGACGCTGCGACCGGCGGGCGTGCGCGCGGCGCGCAGCGACGCCGCGGCAGCGTCGGTCGGTCTCGGGCCGGTGACGGTATCGGAGGCACCCACGTCTTGCGTACTATTGCCTGCATGCGCACGCGACGAATCCGGCGGAGTGCCGAAATGGATGTACGGATTCTCCTACCGCCTCCCTCCCGAGTTCGCGACATCGAGCGCGCGTGCAATTGAAGGCACGGTGATGCCGCGGATGACGCTTGCGAATCTGCGCCGTTACGCTGTCGCGCGCAGTCTGTTTGCGCCGACGACGCTTGCTCAGGCGATCGCGACGCTCGGCTTCGTGCAGGCCGATCCGATCCGCGCGCCGGCGCGTGCACAGGATCTGACGCTCCGGCATCGGGTCGCCGGTTATCGCAACGGCGATCTCGAACGCTATTACGAGACCCTCGACATCGAGGAGGACGCCTTCGTCAATTACGGCTTCGTACCCCGTGCGACGCAGGCGCTGATGCATCCGCGGATCGAACGCACGCGCTGGAGTGCGGCGAAATCGAGGCGTGCGCAGGCGGTGCTCGCGTTCGTGAGGGAGCGCGGCGAAGCGCATCCTCGCGACGTCGACGCGTACTTTGCGCACGGGGCGGTTCGCAATTACTGGGGCGGCACGTCGAACGCGACGACGCATTTGCTCGACGGCATGCATTATCGCGGCATGCTCCGTGTCGCCCGTCGCGACCACGGCATCCGCGTCTACGCCGTGCGCGACCCGGTGTCCTCCGCGATCGACGACCTGCCGCGTCGGGTCAGGCTGGATGCACTCGTCGACATCGTCGTTCGCCAATACGCGCCGCTACCGCTCCCGAGCCTCGGGCCGCTCGTGCGGCGACTGCGTTACGGTGCCCCCCAGCTTC
>JAICVH010000409.1 GCA_025935435.1 Burkholderiales bacterium | reverse complement strand
TCCGGATCGGTGATTTCGGTCACGAGCACGTCGCCCGCCTGCACGAGCTCCATTTCCGCGGCCGATTTGACGATGCGAACGGCGCCCTGCCCGATCTTCTGACCGATCGCGCGGCCGCTGGCGAGCGGTTTGCCGTGCGCCTTCAGACGATAGCGCCGCAACGCGCTCGCATCGGCGCGCGACTTCACCGTTTCCGGACGGGCCTGCAGGATGTATAGCTGCCCGTCGTGTCCGTCGAGCCCCCATTCGATGTCCATTGGCCGCGCATAATGCTTTTCGATCGTCACCGCGTAACGTGCAAGCTCCTCCGCCTGCGCGTCGCTCAGCGAGAACACGTGACGTTCCGCTTCCGGAACGTCGACGACTTGCGTGGAGCGTCCCGCCTCGCCCGTGCCATCGAGCACCATGCGCGTCGTCTTGCTGCCGACAGTCTTGCGCAGGATCGCCGGACGCCCGGCAGCGAGATTGGGTTTGTAGACGTAGAACTCGTCGGGATTCACCGTGCCCTGCACGACGGATTCGCCAAGCCCGTACGACGATGTGATCAGCACGACGTCTTCAAACCCGGATTCGGTGTCAAGCGTGAACATGACCCCGGCGGCGCCGCTGTCGCTGGCGACCATCCGTTGCACGCCCACTGACAGCGCAACTTCGCGATGCGCGAAACCGTGATGCGCGCGATACGCAATCGCACGATCGTTGTAGATCGACGCAAATACCTTAGGAATTGCTAGAAGTATATTCTGCAAACCTTTGATATTAAGAAATGTGTCCTGCTGCCCCGCAAAGGACGCGTCCGGCAGATCTTCCGCCGTCGCCGAGGACCGGATGGCAAAGGCGGCCGTCTCAGTTCCGGCAACCGCCCGCCATGCGCGCTCGACATCTGCGGTTAATCGCGGGGGCAGCGGCGTCTCGGCAATCCAGCCGCGGATCGTTTCACCGGTCGCTGCGAGTGCGCGCACGTCGTCGACGTCGATGCCAGCGATCGCTGCCTCGATGCGTGCCGCGAGACCGTTGTGTTCAAGGAATTCGCGAAACGCATCCGCCGTCGTGGCAAAGCCGCCCGGCACGCGGATGCCGGCGGCCGCGAGTTCGCCGATCATTTCACCGAGCGACGCGTTCTTGCCTCCGACCTTCGGCAGATCGCGCATGCGAAGGCGCTCGAAAGGGATGACGCGGACGGGCTCGGACATGCGGGAGTTTCCTCGGAGGGAACGACTGCGCGGAATCGCGATGGCAGCGCCGCGATTTTAACAAGCGTGTGATCGCGACCTTTAGAGCGGCGCGCAGAGCCGCGAACGACACCGCGACGCGCGTTGCATACGTTGGAAATGAACACGCCCGCGCGAGGCGGGCGTGCAGTCAAACGAGTACGCCTCGATCAGCCGCTGTGGCCATCTCCGCTCGGAACCGTCGGCGAACCTGTCGGCGGCGAGAAACCTTCAGCGACCGCGGGGATCGCCAGATCATCGAATTCCGCAGGCTCCTGTCCCGCGCTGCGACTACGCGCCGCACGCCGAAGACTGCGATAAAGATCGGGATGCGCTTCCTTCAGGTAGCTGATGATTTCAAAGTCGACGCGCTTGACCTGTGACAGATCGATTTGCTCGACGTGAACGAGACGCAACAGTTCCTTGACGGGTCGCGGCATTTCGCGACCGCTTTCGTAGCGCGATCCACCGCTCTGCGTAACGCCGATCTGCGTCCAGAATTGCTCCTGGTTCATGCCCAGCCGGCGCCGTATCTCCCGGGGATTCAACACACGATCGAGGAATTTCACCGTAACTCCGCGTCAGTCAATGCAATCGAGTCATCAGCTTGCTATACCATTGGCATATGGTTGCGCGTTCGGCGCGGCATTTCAAGGGCGACCGACCGGCGGCGGGCAAATCGCGATGAAATTGAGCAAAATTGAGACGCGGCACCCGGGCCCGGCGAAAAGGTCAATCTTGACGCGGCGGTCGAGCCCCTCCCGAAACGGGGACACCGCGGCGCGTGGGGTCGACGCGAGCGCGGTGGTGGCGCGGCCTTCGTTCTGCCCCGATTGACAGCCGTCTTTCATGCTCCGCTACGACCTTCACTGCCATTCGACGTACTCCGACGGGCTGCTCGCGCCGGCCGATGTAATGCGGCGAGCGGCGGCCGGTCGCGTCGACGTCGTGGCGCTCACGGACCACGACGAAGTCGCGGGCCTTGCCGAAGCGCGGGAGGCTGCGGAGGCCGCGGGCATGCGTTTCATTCCGGGCTCCGAAATTTCGGTGACCTGGGAAGGCGACACGGTGCACGTCGTCGCGCTCGGAATCGACCCGGAGAACACCCGGTTGACCGCAGGGCTCGCCGATATTCGCGCCGGACGGGATGCGCGCGCCCGCCGCATCGGCGATGCGCTCGCGCAGGCTGGGATTCCCGACGCATTCGACGGCGCGCTGACGTATGTCACGAGCGAGCGGCTCATTTCGCGCACGCACTTCGCGCGCTATCTGGTCGAGACGGGTCACGTCCGCGATTTAAAAGACGCATTCAAGCGATACCTGACGACGGGCAAACCGGGTTACGTGCCGCACGCGTGGGCGTCGCTCGCCGACGCCGTGCGCTGGATCCACGGTGCGGGCGGACAGGCGGTGATCGCCCATCCCGGCCGCTACAAGCTCACTCCCGCGCAATTGCGCGCGCTGGTGGCCGAGTTTCGTGACCTTGGTGGCGACGCGCTCGAGATCGTCTCACCGTCCCACACACCGCAGCAGTACAACGACTTCGCCGCGCTCGCGCGAACGCACGGATTGAAGGGATCGTGCGGTACCGACTTCCACGGACCAGGCGAAAGCCGCCTCGAATTCGGAGACCTGCCGCCGCTGCCCGCGGGGGTGGATCCCGTCTGGAGCACGTGGTAACGCATGGTCGAGCGTCGCACGGTCTTTTTCATCTCCGACCGGACCGGCATCACGGCGGAGATGCTCGGCAACAGCCTCCTCACGCAATTCGAGGACATTCATTTCCACCGGGTGACCATTCCATTCGTCGACTCGATCGAAAAGGCCGCCGACGCGGTGCGGCAGGTGAACGCGACAGCGGCGGCGGAAGGTCGCCGGCCGATCGTCGTGAGTTCGATTGTCGACGAATTGATGAGTGCAGTCATCCGCCGCGACGCGGAGGCGCTGACGCTCGACATGTTCCAGATTTTCATTCAGCCGCTCGAAGCGGAGCTCGGGGCGAAGAGCTCACACGCCGCCGGGCGCTCGCACGGCATCGCCAACAGTCACGAATACTTCGCGCGGATGGAAGCGATCAATTACACGCAGGCGTACGACGACGGCGCTGCAACGCGCGACCTCGACAAGGCGCAGGTAATCCTCGTCGGCGTATCGCGTTGCGGGAAGACACCGACGTCGCTCTATCT
>JAICVH010000652.1 GCA_025935435.1 Burkholderiales bacterium | reverse complement strand
TGTAGTGCTCGAAAAAGTGGGCGATCTGCGACAGTTGCAGTTCGGGAAGATCGCGCGGCGCTTCGATCGCCCGGTACATCGACGACAAGCGGTCGATCGGAACGGCGAGGATCTTCGCGTCCCCGCCCGCCTCGTCGTCCATTTTCAGCATGCCGATCGGACGACAACGCACGACGACGCCGGTGATGAGCGGCACCGGCGAAATCACCAGCACGTCGCAGGGATCGCCGTCATCGGACAGCGTCTGCGGGATGTAGCCGTAGTTGCAGGGGTAGTGCATCGCCGTCGACATGAACCGATCGACGAACACGGCGCCGGTTTCCTTGTCGACTTCATACTTGATCGGCTCGCCGTGCATCGGGATCTCGATCACGACGTTGCAGTCGTTCGGCACGTCGGCGCCGGCGGAAACGCGATCAAAGCTCATGCGTAAAGGCGAGAAGGAGTCGTCGCGCGAACGCCCGCGGCGCGGCGATTATACCGAGCGCTGCGAAGCGTGCGGTTCGTCGTTCCTGTGCAAAAAAATTGTCGCGGTGATCGCGAACCACAACGCGGGACGTCGAACGCCAGACGGTATGATCGCGGCATGAGCGCTCGCGAATCGTCCGCCGCGATGGCGTCGTTGCAGCCTTCGCCGACGATCGTCGAGCAGGTGTATCGAACGGTACTCGACGCCATTTGCGATGGCCGACTCGAGCCGGGCGAGCGCCTGACCCAGGAATCGGTCGCGCAGAAGCTTGCCGTGTCGCGACAGCCCGTAGGCCAGGCGCTGTTGCTCCTCAAACAGCAGCGGTTCGTCAGCGAAGCCGGGCGCCGCGGGCTGATGGTGGCGCCGGTCGATCGTGATTTCATGCGGTCGATCTACGAATTGCGGCTCGGCATCGAACCACTCGCCGCGTCGCTTGCGGCGCAACGAGCGACGACGGACGACATCGCGCGCGGTGAGCGCATGCTCGCCGAGGGCAAGGACGCGGTCCGTCGCAATTCGATCGCCGAGCTGATCGCATCCGACATGCAGTTCCACATGTACGTCTACGAGCTGTCGGGAAACCGCCTGTTCGTCGATCTGATGCGCGAACTATGGAATCACCTGCGCCGGGTGATGCGCGAAGTGCTGCAGCATCGCGAATACCGCAAGGCCATCTGGGTCGAACACGAGCAGATCCTGCGCGCGATCGCCGGTCGCGATGCCGAGGCGGCCGCGTCGCTGGTTCGCGCGCATCTGCAGCAGGCCGCGGTGAACGTCGAGATCGCGCTGCCGCGATGACGATCCGTTATCGGCGCGCCTGCTTTTTGCGGTAATCGCTCGAATACGTGACGTAGATGTCACGCGCACGCGCGAATTCGGTCCGCTCGGCGGGTTTCAGCTCGCGAAACGCACGGGCCGGACGGCCCGCCCAGATCCAGCCCGCCGGAACGACGGTCCCCGGCTCGACCCACGCGCCGGCGCCGATGCACGCGTCGTGCTCGACAACCACACGATCGCCGATGCGCGAGCCCATGCCGATCAACGCACCGTTGCCGATCGAGCCGGAACCCAGCTGCACGTTGTGACCGATCGTGACGCCGTCGCCGATCGTGAGATCACCGCGTCGCGCACTGGTTTCGAGCACCGAGTTGTCCTGCACGTTCGAGCGCTCGCCGATGACGATCCGCGCATCGCCGGCGAACACGGCACAACCAAAGAACACGCTGGCTTCGGCGGAGATCTCGACATCGCCGGCGACGATTGCCGTGGGCGCCACATACGCATTGGTGATGCGCGGTGCGCGCCCCTGCAGTGCGAAAAGCGGCCCTTCGGTCGTCGTTGGAAGCTTTCGCAGCACCTCTTGCCACGGCGGCAGCCGCGTCGAAGCAACAAGGGCAGGCGACGTTCCACGGCGCAACGCCTGCGCGAGCGCTTCGATCTCGTCGCGCGCGATCTCGCGCACCGGCTTCGCCGGGTGACCCGCATAGACGAATCCACCCGGAAGCTCCTTGCGCGGCGGAACGACGGTATCCGCGGCGATCAACG
>JAICVH010000475.1 GCA_025935435.1 Burkholderiales bacterium | reverse complement strand
TACCGCGCCACGGAGAACGATCCGCGTTTCCCAAAGGGGAAGTACTACTGCGTGTCCATGCTGCCGTATCCGTCGGGCAAGCTCCACATGGGGCACGTACGGAACTACACGATCAACGACATGATGTACCGCCAGTTGCGGATGCGCGGTTACAACGCGTTGATGCCGATGGGCTGGGACGCGTTCGGCCTTCCCGCCGAGAACGCAGCGATGAAAAGCGGCCAGGCGCCTGCGCGCTGGACGCACGACAACATCGCCTACATGAAGCGGCAGCTGCAGGCGATGGGCTTCGCGATCGACTGGTCGCGCGAGCTCGCGACCTGCGATCCCGCCTATTACCGCTGGAACCAGTGGTTCTTCCTGAAGCTGCTCGAAGCCGGCATCGCATACCGCAAGAGCGGCACCGTCAACTGGGATCCGGTCGACCAGACGGTGCTCGCCAACGAGCAGGTGATCGACGGCCGCGGCTGGCGCTCGGGCGCTCCGATCGAAAAGCGCGAGATTCCGATGTATTACCTGCGCATCACGCGCTATGCCGACGAGCTGCTGGAAGCGCTGGACGCGCTGCCGGGCTGGCCCGAACGCGTGAAGACGATGCAGGCGAACTGGATCGGCCGGAGCGAGGGCGTGCGTTTCGCCTTCCCCCATGCAATTCGCGATGCCGATGGCACACCGATCGGCGGCGGTCGCATGTACGTGTTCACGACGCGCGCCGACACGATCATGGGCGTCACGTTCTGCGCCGTCGCGCCCGAGCACCCGCTCGCGCAACACGCGGCCAGGCACGATGCCAAGCTGAGTGCATTCATCGACGCGTGCAGGCGCGGATCGGTGATGGAAGCCGATCTCGCGACGATGGAAAAACTGGGCATGCCGACCGGACTCAGCGTTCGCCATCCGCTGACCGGCGAGGACATCGACGTCTGGGTCGGCAATTACGTGCTGATGACGTACGGCGACGGCGCGTTGATGGGCGTGCCCGCGCACGACGAGCGCGACTTCGAATTCGCGAAGAAATACGGACTTCCGATCCGGCAGGTCATCGCGCCGACCGACCCGTCGTTACCCGCGTTCACGACCGAGCGCCGTCATTCGTGGTACGACGACAAGACGATCGGCGTGTGCGTGAACTCCGGCAAGTACGATGGCTTGCGCTACCAGGACGCCGTCGACGCCGTCGCTCGCGACCTCGCGAGCCTTGGACTCGGCGAAAAGAAGACGACGTACCGGTTGCGTGACTGGGGTATCTCGCGCCAACGCTATTGGGGCACGCCGATCCCGGTGGTTCACTGCGAGCATTGCGGTGAAGTGCCGGTGCCCGAGCAGGACCTGCCGGTGCTGCTGCCCGAGGATTGCGTTCCCGACGGCAGTGGCAATCCGCTCGACCGGCGCGAGGATTTCCTGCGCGTCGACTGCCCGCGCTGCCGGCGTCCCGCGCGTCGCGAAACCGACACGATGGATACGTTCGTCGATTCGTCGTGGTATTTCATGCGGTACACGTGCCCCGATGCGCCGACGATGATCGACGCGCGCGACGCGTACTGGATGCCGATGGATCAATACATCGGCGGCATCAGCCACGCGATCCTGCACCTGCTCTACGCGCGGTTCTGGACCAAGGCGATGCGCGACTTCGGCATGGTCGGCTATGGCGAGCCGTTCACACGCCTGCTCACGCAGGGAATGGTGCTCGCGCATGCGTTCTTTCGTCGCAACGACCGCGGCGGCGTCGACTACATTCCGCCGACCGACGTCGAGTTCGTGCGTAACGCGCAGGGCGTGATCATCGGCGGGATCTCGAAGCTCGACGGTGCACCGGTCGAGTACGACGGCCTCGGCACGATGTCGAAATCCAAGTTGAATGGCGTCGATCCGCAGGACATGATCGACCGGTACGGCGCCGACGCGGCGCGCCTGTTCGTCATGTTTGCAAGCCCGCCCGAGCACACGATCGAATGGTCGGATACGGGTGTCGAAGGCGCGCATCGGTTCCTGAAGCGGCTGTGGAATTACGCGCAGGCGAAACGGGAAATCGTCCGCGACAGCAACGGCGCGTTCGACTGGCGCGATGCGGACGAGGACATCCGCAGCGCACGCCGCGAGTTGCATCTGTCGCTGCGCCAGGCGGACTACGATTACGAGCGGATCCAGTACAACACCGTCGTATCGGCGGCGATGAAAATGCTGAACACGCTGGAGGCGGTTGCAGGCGAGCGCACCGGCGCCGCAGCACTCGCGCATGAAGGTCTGTCGTTATTGTTGCGCGTTTTGTATCCGGTCGTTCCACACACGACGTGGGTGCTCTGGAACGAGCTCGGTTATGCCGAGCGCGCGGGAGACCTGATCAATGCCGCGTGGCCGGTCGTCGACGAGACCGCGCTCGCCCGCGACGAAATCGAGCTGGTGCTGCAGATCAACGGCAAGCGTCGCGGCAAGTTGATCGTACCCGCCGCGGCGAGCGAGGACGAAATCAAGACCCGCGCATCGGCTGCACCCGAGGTCGCCAGGCATGGCAACGGAGCGCCGGCGCGGTTCATCAAGGTGGTCCCCGGTCGACTCGTCAATGTCGTGGTGTAGGCCGCTATTGGCGTTTACGCGCCCGGTGATCGTCGGCGTGCTGTTGCTGGCGGTCTCCGCCTGCGGATTCCACCTTCGCGGCGAGGCGGTTTACCCGTTCGAAACGATCTTTGTCAGCGCAGCAGGCGCGCCCGGCGTCGCCGCCGAGCTGCGGCGGGCGCTGAACGCGACGGGCAACGCGCGGGTCGTCGACGATCCGAAGAACGCACAGGTCATCGTCGACTTTCCGTTCGTTTCCGACGACAAGGAAGTGCTGTCGATTTCGGGCAGTGGCGCCGTTCGCGAGTACCTGTTGATCAAGCACGTCCAATTCCGTCTGCACGACGCGGACGGCAACGACTGGCTGCCGCCCGGCGACATCGCGCTTCGCCGCACGCTGAC
>JAICVH010000558.1 GCA_025935435.1 Burkholderiales bacterium | reverse complement strand
CGTCATGTGCATGAGTGCGGTGCGGCGGGGCTCGGGTGGCAGCGACAGCAGATCGATGAAGCCGAATACGGCGGCGGCCAGCGCGCCGATGATGCCTCCCGCCATCGTGTAAAGCGCGACGGTGCTCCAGACGGGAGCGCCGCTGCCGAATACGAAGATCAAATCGCAGACGAACGAGAAAATCCACAAGCCGATCGGGATTGGCACGAGCATCGGGTGGATCGGGTGTCCGGCAATATTGGCGGGCGTGCGCACGGTCGCTCCTTTGATTTGGTCACCTGTTCATTGGATGAGCAAAAGCACCTGAACGTTCCGGTGAGCGTGCCTTCATCACCCAGCCTGCCATCGACTTGTCATCGAGATCGACAACTTCCGCTATCGCGATGGACGAGCCGCACCACCGAAGCGCACGAGCAGCAACAGGTCGTACACGATCTTGAGAGCACCCGCCGCGATCAGCGGCCAGCCGAATGGCGAGAGTCCGAGCAGGTAGCCTGCCAGCAACGGACTGGATGCCGCAGCGAGGCTGCGCGGCACGGAGGTGACGCTCGCCGCCGCCGCGCGCTCGCCGGGCGGCACCACCGACATCACGAACGCGCTGCGCGTGGGTACGTCCATTTGCGACAACGCGCTTCGCACCAGCAGCAAGCCGATGCACGCTGCCAGATTTGGCGCAAACGGAACGAGGATCAAAAGCACGCTCGAGGGTAGGTGAGTGAACACCATCGTATGGACGAGTCCGATCCGGCTCGCAATGCGCACCGCGACGAGATACGAAAACGCGGACAGCACCCCCGTCCAGAAAAATATGACGCCGGCCGTTGCCGGTGACAGTGCGAAACGTTCGAAGAGCCACAGGGCGAGCATCGACTGCACGATGAGGCCGCCGGCGAACGCATCGAGACTGAACAGTGCCGCGAGCGTGACGATGACGCGCCGACTTTCGCGCAGGGGTGCGCTCGTCGTCAGCGTCGGGTCCGCGGCACGGACCGGCAAGCGGCGATAACATGCGGCGCAGCACGCGCCGATCAGCGCGTACAGCACGAACATCGCCTGGTAGGCGGTATGCGCGGCGACCGCGTGCAGTGCCAGCCACTGCGGCACGCCAGCACACAAGGCACCCACTGCGGACAGCAGCGCGCCGACGAGGCTGTAACGAGCGAACCACGTTGTGCGTACGCGTTCGCTGCCCGATTGCGCGAGCATAGAGTGCTCGAGCGGCAGGAAAACGCTTACGTCTCCGCTCGACGGGTTCAGCGTGCCTGCGACCGCAACGACGATCAGCGGCCAGAACTCGGTGATCGACGCGAACGACACGCCGGTTGCCGTCATGAGCGCAGCCGCCGCGAGCAAGAGCGTCCGGCCGCGAAAGCGGTGGGCGTGCAGGCCCACGATGAGCGTGAGCACGCCCGAACCGAGCAGTGTTGCCGTCGCAAGCATGCCCACATCGAGGGGTGTATAGCCGAGCGACAGCAGGTAGACCGGGAGCAGCAGGCTCACGTAGCCGTCACCAAACGCGCGCAAGCCGCGCGCGGCCAGAAGCCATCGCAACTCGCGTGCGTCGAGCGGCGACGCGTGCGCGTCGGGTGCTGCCAAATCGGACTTTGCGGTATCGGCTCGTGCCAAGTGCAGCCTCCATCGCAGGGTTCACCTGCAGGAAGCAGAACTTGGGCGGCGCGCCTTTGGGGACCGGGGAGTCTGCGCAATCCCCGTGCGGGTTAGCATAGCGGCGCAACCACGGCGGCACAAGCACGATCGGTCGACCGGTTGCCGTACCGCGCGCACATGCAATGACCGACGCCAAGGACGCACGCACGCTTTTGCGCCGCATGTTCGACCACGCGGTGCTCGCGGCGCAACCGGCCGCTGCGATACGCCAGCACCTGCCGGCGCCGCCAACCGGGCGCACGGTCGTGATCGGCGCAGGCAAGGCGTCCGCAGCCATGGCGCAGGCGTTCGAAGCGGCGTGGGGCGGGCCGGTCAGCGGCGTCGTGGTGACGCGCTATGGACACGCGGTACCGTGCCGCTCGATCGAAGTCATCGAGGCTGCGCATCCGGTCCCTGACGCCGCGGGCGTGACGGCCGCTCGACGCGTGCTCGAAAGTGTTGCGAATGTCACCGCAAACGATCTGGTCGTTGCGCTGATTTCAGGCGGCGGATCGGCGCTACTGCCGTTGCCACTGGCCGGCATCAGCCTTGCAGACAAGCAGAGTCTCGCCCGCTCGCTGCTCGCGTCGGGTGCAACGATCGCCGAGATCAACTGCGTTCGTCGCCATCTGTCGGCGATCAAGGGCGGGCGTCTCGCGGCCGCCTGCCATCCCGCTGAGGTGATGACACTCGCCATCTCGGACGTACCGGGGGACGATCCCATCGACATTGCGTCAGGACCGACGGTTGCCGATCCAACGACCTGCGACGACGCGCGAGCCGTCCTTGTGCGTTATCGGGTCGACGTTCCCGCGGCTGTTGGCGAAGCACTCGCGCGACCGGACGCCGAAAGCGTGAAACCCGGTGATCCGCGCCTGGCGCGAGCATCGTTCCGACTG
>JAICVH010000417.1 GCA_025935435.1 Burkholderiales bacterium | reverse complement strand
TTAATGCCTTGCTCGCCGAGCGCATCGACGACCCCGCAGAACGTGCTCGTTTCACGCGGCTCGCATCGGGCGATGCGAGCGGGTCGCGAACCGCTCCGACGTCCGGCGCGGTGCGCAGCGGCTCGACGCCGTCGGGCCGCGCGGCAACCACCGCCACGCGCTCGCGCGCGGCGCGTCCGCTCGACCAACCCTTCGTCGAGCGCACGACGACGCGCCTCGCCGTCTACATGGGGCCGATCGCGCGCGTCATCGCGCGCAAGGCCGCGCAGCAGGCGCACGATGCCGACGAGTTCGTGCGCCTCGTGGCCGAGCACCTGGGAACGCAGGAACGCGATGCGTTCGTTCGCGACATCGACGCCGACGCCTGAGTCCCGCAGGGATTGGCGTACGATGCGCGCGTCCCGTCCACGTCGTCGAGGTTCGATCATGCAAGCCGTGCGGTCCCTGCTCGCGTTGGTTGCAATGCTTGTCGCGGTATGCGCGGGCGCGCAGGACTATCCGTCGCGCCCCGTGAAGATCGTCGTGCCGTTCGCCGCCGGCGGTCCCGCCGATGTGTATGCGCGTTTTCTTGCCCAGCGCTTGCAGGATGCGATGGGCCAGCCGTTCGTCGTCGAGGATCGTCCCGGCGGCGGTTCGGTGGTCGGCACCGAAGTCGTCGCGAAAAGCGCCGCCGATGGTTACACCCTGCTGTTGATGTCGAACACGCACACGGTGAACGAGTCGCTGATGCCGCAGAAGCCGTTCCAGCTGATGCGTGATTTCGCGCCGGTCGCACCGATCAACTTTTCCGACCTGGTGCTCGTAGTGAATCCCTCGGTGCCTGCGAAGTCGCTGCAGGAGCTGATCGCGATGACCAAGGCGCAACCGGGCAAGTTCAACTACGCGTCGTCGGGCCCCGGCACGCCGTATCACATGGCAGGCGAACTGTTCAAGGCGATGGCCGGCCTCGACATCGTGCACGTGCCGTACAAGGAAAGCTCCGGTGCGCGCACCGGCGTCCTCGGCGGGCAGGTCGAGATGATGTTCGACGCCGTGACCGTGATGAACGAGCACGTGAAGGCGGGCAAGGTGCGTGCGCTCGCAACGAGCGGCAAGGTGCGGTCGTCGGTGATGCCGGACGTGCCGACGCTCGCCGAAGCCGGCGTCCCCGGGTACGAGGCGGTGATCTGGCTCGGCCTGATCGCACCGAAGAACACGCCGCCGGCGATCGTCGATCGCCTGAACGCGGAAATCACGAAAATCGTCGCGCGACCTGACGTCCAGGCGGAATGGGCGAAGCAGGGCGCCTCGCCAATGACGATGACGCCGGCAACGTTCGAGCGCTACCTCGCCGACGACATCGTCAAGTGGGAGCGGATCGTCAAGGTATCGGGCGCACGCGTCGACCGGTGACGTCGGCCCGCCCGCTGCGCGTCCTGTCGGCGGGCGCGGCCAAAGGCATCGTTCTCGCGCTTGCCGAACCGTTTCGCGCCGCATCGGGCTTTACGGTTACCGGAAGCTTCGACGCCGCGGGTGCAATTCGCGCGCAGTTCATCGGCGATCCCGACGCGGATGTCGTCATCCTGCCGGACGCGATGCTGCAGGCGCTCGCAGACCAGCGCGCGGTCGACGGCACGACCGTCGCGGCGCTCGGTGCCGTGCCAACGGGAATCGCCGTGCCGACAGGGGACCCCGCGCCCGCGATGGGCGATGCTCGCGCGCTCGCCGACAGCCTGTGCGTTGCGTCGGCGCTGTACTGCCCCGATACGATCCGGTCTACGGCGGGCCTTCACTTCAGGGCGATGTTGCGCGCGCTCGGTATCGAACAACGCGTCGCGTCCAGGCTGCACGAACACGCGAACGGCGAAGCCGCGATGGCGGCGATGGCGACGGCGGCGGACCGGGCGGGTGCGATCGGCTGCACGCAGGTGACGGAAATCCTGTACACGCCCGGCGTGACGTTGGTCGGCACGCTGCCCCCGCCCTACGAGCTGTCGACGATCTACGCCATTGCAGTGGCAAGCACGAGCGGGCGTGTCGTCGCCGCGCGACAGTTCGTCGCGTTGCTGACGTCGCCATCGACGCGCAAGCTACGGCGAGATGCCGGCTTCACCGCCGTCTCGTCAACGGAGGCGTCCGCCGGCCGTTGAGATCCAGGGACCAGGGAACGTCGGAACCAGGCGCGCGTCGATTGCTTCGGAAGTCCCTGAAGCGACCGATCGTCGGTCTGTTCCGGGGATTGGTTCGTTTAATGCATGCCGCCCGATTGTCCGTTGGCGGCATTTTCGTGGCAGGAGCCTCGATGCCCTCGATTTCAGCCGGCTGGATGCGCAGCCGGCCGTTGCGTTTTCTCGCCATCGCGAGCATCGGCCTGATGCTCGGCGTCGGCGGCTGCTCGCAGCTCGCGGAAAAGGAACGCGAGCTGACGTTCCGTGTCGTGCAAGGCAACGCGAGCTGGTACGGCGGATTGCCGGACGGCGTCGTGGAACTCGACATTCCGCTGCACAGCGCCGGCCAGCACATCAACGCGTGGTGGTGGCCGTCCGAAAGCGAGCACGCGCCCGCGGTGCTCTACTTTCACGGCTCGCGGTGGAATCTTACGGGTCAGCTCACGCGCATCCGCCAGCTGCACGAATTCGGGTTTTCCGTACTTGCCATTGACTATCGTGGGTTCGGCAAGAGCGCCGGCGGCGTGCCGTCGGAGCAATCCGTCTACGAAGATGCACGCGCCGCGTGGGACCGCTTCACCGAACTGGTGCCTGACGCCGACCGCCGCTTCATCTACGGGCATTCGCTCGGCGGCGCGGTTGCCGTCGATCTCGCCGCTGCGCTCGATCGGACCCCCACTCACGTTGGCGGCGAAGCGCGCGGCCTCATCGTCGAGTCGTCGTTCACGACGCTGGTCGACGTCGCGAAAGCGGTGTCGTATTCCTGGCTTCCGCTGCAGTGGATCCTGTCGCAGAAGTTCGACACGCTCGGCAAGATCACCGAAGTCAAGATGCCGGTGCTGTTCGTGCACGGCGCGGATGACCGGTTCGTCCCGGCCCGCTTCAGCCAGGCGCTGTACGAGGCGACGCGTGCGCCGAAAAAGTTGCTGCTGGTTGAAGGAGCGACGCACAACAACAGCATGCGGGTGGGCAGCGACGAGTATCGCGCCGCGCTACGCGCATTGTTCCGGCTCCCCGACGAAAGCGCGCCGATGGCCCGCGCGCCTCGCGTCCGTAAAGGGTCGTAGCAAACCCTTCGCGCGGAATACGAGCATCGAATCGCCGAACTCGTGCGTGCGGTAGCCGTGCCGCTCGAGCGCGTGATCTGCCGCCGCGAGCACTGTATCCGACACGAAGGCGCGTAGCAGTTCGTGGTGGCTGCTGCCGCG
>JAICVH010000260.1 GCA_025935435.1 Burkholderiales bacterium | reverse complement strand
TCGATCGGCTGGTGCGCGATGTTCCAGTCGCCGCACAGCACGACCTCGCGACCGCTCGAGACGAGCTGTTGCAGATGCGGCAGGAACGCATCGAGGAAACGGAACTTCGACGCCTGCCGATGCGGGCCGCTGGATCCCGACGGCAGGTACATGCTGATGACCGACAGCCGCTCGAAATCGGCTTGCAGGTAGCGGCCCTCCCCGTCGAACTCCGGATGGCCGAAGCCGGTGGCGATCTGCGGTGGCGTCTTCGCATACAGCGCGACGCCGCTGTAGCCCTTTCGCTGCGCCGCGTGAAACGATGCGTGCGACTTCCGGGGCGCCGTCAGCGAGCGCGGAACGTCGCTGTGCGTGCACTTGATCTCCTGCAGGCACACGACGTCCCATGGCTCCGCGCGCGCGAGCCACCGCGCGAAGCCCTTGCGCTCGGCCGCGCGCAAACCGTTGACGTTGAGCGTGATGATTCGCATGGCGTTCGCGCAGGAGGCGGCGAGTTTACCTTGGGGTCGGAGGATCGAGTCACGCGATCCCACGTCGCAACAGGCCATCACTCGTTCGCTCGACGTAGCCTTCGGCGTGACGTCGCCGCTATACTCGTCGCGCGCACATTGTCGTGAACGACGTGACCGATTTCCGCCAGTCATTTCTCGAATTCGCTTTGGCACGCGAAGTGCTACGTTTTGGCGAGTTCATTACCAAGGCGGGGCGCAGGAGTCCCTACTTCTTTAACGCAGGATTATTCAGCGACGGCGCGAGCCTCGGCCAACTCGGCGCGTTCTATGCACGTGCGCTGCTGGCCTCGGGCATCGAATGCGATCAGCTCTTCGGACCGGCGTACAAGGGGATCACCCTGGCGGCGGCGATGGCGATCGCGCTTGCCGCCGAGGGGCATAATTTGCCGTACAGCTTCAACCGCAAGGAAGCGAAGGATCATGGTGAAGGCGGAACCGTCGTCGGCGCGCCGTTGCGTGGTCGCGTGATGATCGTGGACGACGTGATCAGCGCGGGAACGTCCGTGCGTGAATCGGTGGAACTGATTCGGCGCAACGGCGCGCAGCCCGCCGGCCTGATCATCGCGCTCGATCGCATGGAGCGTGGACAGGGCACGGCGTCCGCCGTGCAGGACGTTCGTGACACCTACGGCATTCCCGTCGTTTCGATCGCCACGCTCGACGACGTCATGACCTTCGTCGAGCGCCATCCGCAGCTTGCGGCGGCGGGCCCGGCGATCGTCGAGTATCGCGGACGTTATGGAACGCACTAGCAACGAAAGGCTGCGGCGCCTTTGCGCCACCGAGGACCTGATGAATACACGTCGCCCCACCCCTCACCGCACCCGCGCCGTGACGCGCGCGCTGCGCGAACCGGTGAATGCGCACTGGCTGCTGCCCCTCCTGCTCGTCGGCGCGCTGGCGTTCGTGCTGGCGCCGACGGCGCATGCGGCGCTGTACAAGTGGACGGACGAACGCGGCATCGTGCATTACAGCGACAAGATGCCCGCCGACGTCGTCAACCGCGCGAGCGTCGAAATGTCGCGCGAAGGCCTCGCCATCCGAAGGAACGAGCAGGCGCGCCCGGCCGTGCAGCGCGTCGCCAAGACCGAAACCGACGAGCAGCGGCTGCGGCAGGCCGAGCGCGATCGCGTGCTTGCCGCACGTCGCGACAAGGCGCTGATGGAGTCGTACACGAGCGAGAGCGAAATCGAGCTTGCGAAATCGCGTGCGGTGGCAACGATCGAAGGTCAGGTGCAATCGGCACAGGCGTTCATCGCGCAGATGGAGAAGCGCCGCGCCGAGCTCGAAGCGAAGATGGGTACGTACGCGCCGCGTCCGGTCCCCGGCGAAATCAAGCGCGAAATCGAATCGATCGACGCCGAAGTTTCGCGTCAGAACAACTTCATCGCGGCGAGGCAGCGCGAATCGGCAAGTGTCGCGGCGCGCTACGAGTCCGACAAGCAGCGCTTCCGCGAATTGCGTAGTGGCGACGCGACTGGCGCCGGTCCGGACAGTGCGCGCGTCGCCTCGGCCGTTCCTGCGCTCCAGCTTACGAGCGGCCCGCCGAAGCCTTGAGCGTCTCGCGCATTCACGCGGCCGAGCGTTAGCCGTTACGCCGCGCAGAACGGCGCGGCTGCGATAATCGCGGTTTGATTCATCGCGGTCGCAGCAAATCCCATGGCTCAATACGTTTACACGATGAATCGTGTGGGCAAGGTCGTCCCGCCCAAACGCGTCATCCTGAAGGACATTTCGCTCTCGTTCTTCCCTGGCGCCAAGATCGGGGTACTCGGCTTGAACGGCGCCGGCAAGTCGAGCCTGCTTCGCATCATGGCGGGCGAAGACCGCGAATACGAAGGTGAAGCGGTGCCGATGCCCGACATGCGCATCGGCTTCCTGCCGCAGGAACCGCGGCTCGACCCGGATGCCTCGGTGCGCAGCGTCGTCGAAGAGGGCATGGGCGAGGTGCTCGCCGCACGGCAGCGTCTCGATGAGGTTTACGCGGCCTACGCGGAACCCGACGCGGATTTCGATGCGCTCGCAGCAGAGCAGGCGCGGCTTGAAGCGGTCATCGCCGCAGCCGGGACCGATGCGGACGTGCAGATGGAGATCGCCGCCGACGCGCTGCGCCTGCCGCCCTGGGACGCGAAGATCGGCAACCTGTCCGGCGGGGAGAAGCGCCGTGTCGCGCTGTGTCGGCTGCTGCTCGCGAAACCGGACATGCTGCTGCTGGACGAACCGACGAATCACCTGGATGCCGAAAGCGTCGAGTGGCTCGAACAGTTCCTGCAGAAATTCCCCGGAACCGTCATCGCGGTCACGCACGACCGCTACTTCCTCGACAACGCTGCCGAATGGATCCTCGAGCTCGACCGCGGTTATGGCATTCCGTGGAAAGGCAATTACACGTCCTGGCTCGAGCAGAAGGAAGAACGCCTCGCGCGCGAAGCGAAGCAGGAGGCGGCCCGCATCAAGGCGATGCAGCGCGAGCTCGAATGGGTGCGTACGAACCCGAAGGGCCGGCATGCGAAGGCGAAGGCACGCATCTCGCGTTTCGAGGAGCTGTCGTCGTACGAGCACCAGAAGCGCAACGAGACGCAGGAGATCTTCATCCCCGTCGCCGAACGGCTCGGCAACGACGTCATCGACTTCCGTCACGTCAGCAAGGGCTACGGCGATCGCCTGTTGATCGACGATCTGTCGTTCAAGGTGCCGCCGGGCGCGATCGTCGGTGTCATCGGTCCGAACGGTGCGGGCAAGACGACGCTGTTCCGGATGATCACCGGCGCCGAGAAACCGGACGCAGGGGAAGTCGTGATCGGTCATACGGCGCAACTTGCCGTCGTCGACCAGACGCGCGAAGCGCTACCGAACGACAAGACGGCGTGGGAGGCGATTTCAGGCGGCCAGGACATCCTGACGGTCGGTCGCTTCGAGATGCCGTCGCGCGCCTATCTCGGCCGCTTCAACTTCAAGGGCAGCGATCAGCAGAAGAACGTCGGCCAGTTGTCGGGCGGCGAACGCGGTCGGTTGCACCTCGCCGCGACGCTGCTACGCGGTGGCAACGTACTGCTGCTCGACGAACCGTCGAACGACCTCGATGTCGAGACGCTGCGCGCGCTGGAGGATGCGCTGTCCGAATTCGCCGGCAGTGCGATGATCATCTCGCACGATCGCTGGTTCCTCGACCGCATCGCGACCCATATCCTCGCGGCCGAGGACAACTCGAAGTGGGTCTTCTTCGATGGCAACTACCAGGAATACGAAGCGGACAAGCGCAAGCGGCTCGGTGAAGAAGGCGCGCGGCCGCACCGGCCGCGATACAAGCCGCTGCATTGAGGGTCGCGCACCTGGCCCCGATCCCTCGCTAGGGTGTTAATCGGCCGGCTCGATGACCTGCAGGATGGCTTCGACGACGCCGTCGTCCACCATGCCAAGCTTGCGAGCAGCGGCCGAAGAAACGTCGGCGATCCGACCGGCGACGTACGGGCCGCGATCGTTCACCCTCACCTCCACGGTACGCTTGTTCTCGACGTTCGTAATGCGCACGAACGTGCCGAACGGCAGTGACCGATGCGCCATCGTGAACGCCTCCGGATCGAAGCGCTCGCCGCTCGCGGTCTTCTTGCCTGCGAACGCCGCTCCGTAATGTGAGATGCGGCCCCGTTCCGTTGCGGCTGTTTCGGGCTTTGCGGCGGGAGGTGCTGCGATGGGTGGCGGAACTGCCAAGGGCGGCGGTGCGCGCGGGGGGCCAATGACGACAGGCGGTGGAGCAGGCGCTTGCGATGCGACGGGCGCTTGCGCGCATCCGGTCACCAACGCGGCAACCACCACGCCGACACCGGCGCGCAACCCTGTCAAGTCGACCAAGCCCATCCGCTGGCTGCGCTGATCAGAGGCAAACCCGTGTCGATTGCCACCGACCCCGCTCACAACGTACTCAAGCGTCGAGCGCGCGGCAGATCGCCTCGACATGCCGGTGGTCGGTACCGCAGCAGCCGCCGACGACGTTCAGTCGCGGCAATACATCGGCGAGCGCCCGGTAATCGCGGGCGAGCTCCTGCGGATCGCCGATGTCGAGCTCCGTCGCCGTGTCGAGTTCGGCATGGCTGCGCTTCGACGCATTGGCGCGCAGACCGCGGACCCGCTCGCGCCACGCGCCGCCG
>JAICVH010000510.1 GCA_025935435.1 Burkholderiales bacterium | reverse complement strand
GGCCGGAATTTCATAAGAGCATTACAAGCGAAGTCGCGACGCTTCGGCGGATGCTCGAGGGTCAGCAGACCGACGCCGCTCATGACGAAGAGCCCACTGTGCCGGTATCGGCGGAACGCTTCCTGACCCAGCCAGTCCACGCGAACTGACCTGTCGATTCGACGTCGGCCAACGGCGCGCGCCAGCGTGCGCGTCGTGTGCCGGCCTGGAAATCCGGTAGATTCGAGTTGTCGGCAGTCCGGAACGCGCCGAGGAGGAACTGGTGCCGCTTCCTACTGGCAACGTCACATTCCTGTTCACCGACATCGAGGGCAGCACGCGTCTGTGGGAAGCGGACCGTGACGCGATGGCGCAAGTACTGGCCCGCCACGATGCCTTGTTGCGCGCGGCGATCGAGGACCGAGGCGGCCAGGTGTTCAAGACCGTCGGTGATGGCTTCTGCGCTGCTTTCGATACGGCGCTCGGCGCGGTGCGCGCGGCGACAACGGTCCAAGGCGTGGTGTCCGCCGAGGATTGGCATGCACCCGGTGCTTTGCGCGTGCGCTGCGCGTTGCACACCGGTCTAGCCGAACAGCGCGATAACGACTATTTCGGCCCGACGCTCAATCGCGTCGCGCGCCTGCTTGCACATGCGCAAGGCGGCGAGACTTTGTTGACCGCCGCCACCTTCGAGATCGTGCGCGATTTCCTTCCGAGTGAGCTCGAGGTCGAGGAGCGTGGCGAACTCGCGCTCAAAGACCTCGCGCGCCCGGAACACATCTATCGCGTCGCCGACCGCCAATCCCCAATAAAAGTCGAGCCCAACAACAACGCACTTCCGTCCATTGCGGTGCTGCCTTTCGTTAACCTCAGCCGCGACGAGGAGAACGAGCACTTTGCGGATGGACTCACCGAAGAATTGCTGAACGTGCTGGCCAAGAGCCGCGGCTTGAAAGTCACGTCGCGGACATCGGCCTTCGCGTTCAAGAACAAGAACGTCGACGTTCCGACAATCGGTCGCAAGTTGGGAGTAAAGACGATTCTCGAAGGTAGCGTGCGCAAGACGGCGAACCGGGTTCGAATAACGGCACAGCTCGTTGACGTCGCGTCCGACTCGCACCTCTGGTCGGAAGCTTATGAACGTGAACTCCAGGACATCTTCGCGCTGCAGGACGAAATTGCCGGCGCGGTCGCTGCGAAGCTAAAGGTCTCGCTTGGCGTCAGTCGAGAGAAAGAGCAGCGGGAGAGCGGCACGGCCAACCTTGCCGCCTACGAACACTTTCTCCAGGGACGCTCGTTGCAATGGCAGCGGGGTCGCGCGGTTGTACAAGCTTACGAACACTTCCGCGTGGCGGCCACGCTCGACCCGAATTACGCCGACGCCCTGGCGTGGATGGCCGATTCCTACCGACTGATGGGGCTGTATAGCATTCACAAGCCTCTGGAGACGCTGCCGTTTGCGAACGCCGCCGCGACGCGCGCGCTCGACTTGGCGCCCGAACTCGCCGAGGCGCACTCCACGCTCGCCATGGTGTCACTACTTCTCAACCACGATGCCAACACTGCACTGGCCCGATGGCGCCGGGCGATCGAGATCGAACCCGGCAACGTCAGGGCGCGCTGCGAATATGCGATTTGGGGGCTGTCCGTGGTGGCCCACGACAACGACGGGGCGGTGAGTCAGACGGCAAGCGCGCTCAAGACTGATCCGTTGAATTCCTGGGCATGGGGGATCCACGCTCTGATGGTCGCGAATGCAGGCGGCGTGGAAGAATCGGTTGCCGCTGCGCAGCACGCAATGGCGCTCACCCGTCACTCATTGGTGGCGCAGTGGAGCTTGCTGGAATGTCTAGTGAATGCGCGGCGGCATCGGGAGGCGTTGGACCACAGAGACGAAGCGCTCGGGATTTCCGACCGTCACCCATGGGTGCTGGCATCGGTCGCCTTCGCGTATGCCGCAGTCGGAGAAAGGCATCAGGCAAGACCTATCTACGAAGAGCTGGCTGCGCGCGGAAAGTTGGAATACATGCAGCCTGCGACGCTGGCCTGCGTAGCCGCGTCCGCAGGCCTCGATGTCGAAGCGACGGAATGGGTAGAACTCGCCGTGAAGCAGTACGATCCGATGCTAATTTTTGGTCAGGTGCTGCCGAGCTGGAGCGACCTGCGGCGTCTCGACGTATATAACGTCGCGTATGCGCGGCTCGGCCTTGGCGTGAAACGCGTCGACGTGTGACCCGAAGGACGGCTGCGCGGACCAGGCAAAAGGACTACGCTTACGTACGTGCGCAGCAGCCCACGCTGCGTCGACCGTAGCGCCATTGAAGGGGGCTGAGATGAGAAACGTGGCCATCGCAGCAGCAACCTGCTGGTTGGTTGCATTGCCTTGCGACGCTCTCGCGGATCGCGTCGCCGGAGAAGTGAAGGCTGATCTGTGCCTTCTGTGCCATGGGGCACTTGCGCGTGAGGGAAATGGCTACATTCCCGTTCTCGATGGGCAGCCACCGGCATACTTCATTGCGCAGCTTACGGCGTACCAAACAGGCAAGCGAACTGACGAGACGATGAAAACCAACGCAGGCAGTCTCGGTGCCGTTGATGCACAGGACATCGCTGACTTCTTTGCCAGTCGAAAGTCGGGAGCCTATCCCGTTCTCAATTCTGAAAGTGCTGGTTATGGAATGAGAGCGCTAGCCCAGTTTCCCTGTCGCTCGTGCCACGGCACGGACTATTCCGGTAATGGAGCGGCTGCCCGCTTGGCAGGGCAAAACCCCAGATACATGGCTTC
>JAICVH010000714.1 GCA_025935435.1 Burkholderiales bacterium | reverse complement strand
TGGTTCGAGCGGCGTTCGATCGTTGATCGTGCTGGTGGTGATCGCAGCCATTTCCGCGGTCGCCTACGCGAAAGTGCGGATGGCCGATTCGCCGCTCGACGAAACGCTGGTCATCGCGACGAGCGTCGGCACCGGCGTTGCCTTCTTCGCGGCCGTGCTGAACCGGCTGTTGAAGTTCGGCTTGTTGTCGCGAATCGCCGAGCGCGTCGTATTCGTGCTGATCCCGCCGCTCGCGCTGATTTTCCTCGTGCTAGGCACCATCTTCCTAGGCGTTGCGACACCGACCGAGGGTGGCGCGATGGGCGCCACCGGGGCGCTGATCATGGCGCTGTCGCGGCGGCGCCTGACGTGGAAGCTCCTGAAACAGGGGATGGACACGACGGCGAAGCTTTCGACGTTCGTCGTCTTCATCCTCGTGGGTGCGCGCGTGTTCAGCCTGACGTTCTATGGCGTCAACGGTCACGTGTGGGTCGAACACCTGCTGACCAGTCTGCCCGGCGGCCAACTCGGGTTTCTGATCGTCGTCAACATCTTGATCTTCGTCCTCGCGTTCTTCCTCGACTTCTTCGAGCTGTCGTTCATCATCATTCCATTGGTCGGCCCCGTCGCCGACAAGCTCGGCATCGATCTGATCTGGTTCGGCGTGTTGCTCGGCGTCAACATGCAGACGTCGTTCATGCATCCGCCGTTCGGCTTCGCGCTGTTCTACCTGCGCAGCGTCGCGCCGACCAAGGACTACCTGGACCGCGTGTCGAAGAAGATCATCAAGGGCGTCACGACGGGGCAGATCTACTGGGGCGCCGTACCGTTCGTGATCATTCAGGTGATCATGGTCGGGCTGGTGATCGCGTTTCCCGAGATGGTCATGGTTTACAAGGCGGGCGAGAAGAAGATGGATCTGAAGCAGATCCAGATCATCGTGCCCGAGGAGCAGCCGCTCGGCGGAGCGCCCGACAAGGCGGGTCAGCCGTCGTCCGGCGGGCAGCAACAGGAGGATGCCGAGAAGGCGCTCGAGAAAGCGTTCGGCGGCGGTGAAACGCCGGCAGCGCCCGAGACGAAGGGCGATGCTCCACCGGCGGGTGGCGCGATCGTCGTTCCCGAGGACGACTCGAAGGCGCTCGACCGCGCTCTGCGGGAGCAGATGCCCGACGCGGGCAAGGACGCGCCGGCGCCGAAGTGATGCGCTCGCTCATTGCTGCTGGGATTTGAGCGGCGAGGCGGCTCGCGCACGCCGTCACGCGCACGCTCGCGTCCATCGCTTTGAGTTTGGCAGCGGGCGAAGCGACTCGCGCGCTCGACGTCCGCAAACGCGCTCCTACGGGTTCCCGGCGCGGCAGGCTACTACGTCGCGCTTCGCGCGCGCAGCGCGCCGCGCCACCCGTGACGGACCGCGCTCCCACTCGCGCGCGAGCCGCTTCGCCCGCTGCCTGGACACGCCGGTGGCGTTCGTTGCAGCGCTTTGCACACGCGACGCCTAGCTATGTATGGGCCCCGCGTTCGTTGCGCGCGGTTGCGCGACGCGCAATTGCGGCGGGAAAAAAGAAACCCCGCCGCAGCGGGGTTGCCTTTTGAGACGCAGATCGAGGTTTACTTGCTCGGCCCGCGCTGCGACATGCGTCCGGTCGCGATCATGAAGTTGTCGAACCGGTTCTCGGAGACCTGGAACCACGCGATCTGGTCGTTGCGGAACGCCTTCCACGGTTCGTAGATCTTCTT
>JAICVH010000130.1 GCA_025935435.1 Burkholderiales bacterium | reverse complement strand
GGCATCGATTGCTCGAAGCCGATGCCGCGCCGGTGTACGCGCTCGACCAGCGTGTCGACCGGCGCCTGCAGATACACGACCAGGTCCGGCGTCGGCGTCTGCGGCTTGAGATGCGCGAACACCTTGTCGTAGAGCACGTACTCGTCGTCGGTGAGATTGATGCGCGCGAACAGCGGATCCTTGTCGAGCAGGAAATCGGCGACCGTGGGGCGGCGGAACATATCCAGCTGCGCAAGCCCGCGCAGCTGATCGACGCGCTGGAACAGGAACGTGAGCTGGGTCGGCAGTGCGAAGCGCGCCATGTCATCGTAAAAACGCGCAAGGAACGGATTGTCGTCCGGCTGCTCGAGCAGCTCCTCGGCGTGCAGGCGCTGGGCGAGTTCGCGGGCGAGGCTCGTCTTGCCCGCGCCGATGGGTCCCTCGATCACGATGTAACGACAGGCGGCAAGATTCATGCGACGTGGGATGTGATCGATCGGGTGGCGCTGCGAGCGCTTCGTGTGCGACGAATGCGCTGCGCGCGCACGTGCTTAAGATAACGGGCGGCGAGGCCGCGGCCGGGTATCGTGACCGTGGGCACGAGGTCGGTCAACGGCTTCAGCACGAATGCGCGTTCGTGCATGCGCGGATGCGGAACGGTCAATCCCGGCACGCGGATACGACGCGCGCCGTATAGTAGCAAGTCGAGATCGAGTGTTCGCGGCGCATTGCGCGGCGTGTGCGCGTCTCGCCGCCGATGCTGCCGCCGCTCGATACGCTGCAGCCGTGCAAGCAGCGCGCGCGGCGCGAGCGTCGTGTGCAGCAACGCGACCGCATTCACGTAGTCGGGTTGCGGGCTTCCGCCCACGGGCGCGGTGACGTAATTCGGCGAAGCGGCAACGACGCGTATGCCGTCGACACCGTCGAGCGTCGCGAGTGCTTTCGCGACTTGCCGTCGCGGATGCGCGAGGTTGCTGCCGAGGCCGACGTAGGCGGACACCGGCATCCGCGTCATTCGTCGCCGGCGGCCGCGGCGCCTTCACCGGTCGATTCGCTGTGCCGCTTGCGATTGCGGCTGCGCGAACGGCGGCGCTTCCTCGGGGCTTCATCGGGCCGCAGCATGGCCTCGCGTTCCTCGGGCGTGGCCTCCTGGAAGCGGGTCCACCAGTCGACGAGTTCGCGCGGAGCCTCGCCGCTTTCGGCGCGCAGCGCCAGAAAATCGTACGCGGCACGAAAGCGCGGATGCTCGAGCAGCCGGGCCGGCCGCGTGCCCGCGCGCTGCTCGAAGCGAGGCTGCAGCGACCAGATCTCCTTGATCGTCGCTTCGAAGCGGCGGGGGATAGCAATTCGCTGCGCTTGCGCTTCCAGTACCTTGTCCATGGCGTCGAACAGCGCCGGCAGCGGTCGCTCGCCGCGCTCTTTCGCCGCGTTCCAGGTCACGAGCACTTCGTGCCACAGAAGCGTCGCAAACAGGAACGCCGGCGACACGCCCTTGTCCGCGCGTACGCGCGCGTCGGTGCCGGCAAGCGCCGCATCGATGAATTTGTGTCCGAGCGGCTGCTCGAGAATCACGTCGAGCAGCGGCAGCAGTCCGTGCGACAGCCCATGTGCCCGGAGACTTCGCAGCGTCTCTGCGGCGTGCCCCGAAAGCAGCAGTTTCTGCATTTCGTCGAACAGCCGCGCGGGCGGCACGTTGGCCATCAGCGAGGCGAGCCGGTTGATCGGCTCCTCCGTTCGGCGGTCGATGGCAAGCCCAAGCTTCGCCGCGAGGCGCACGGCTCGAAGCATGCGCACCGGGTCCTCCCGATAGCGCGTGACCGGCGGTCCGATGAGCTTCAGACGGCGCGCGCGGATGTCCACCACGCCGCCGACGTAGTCCCAGATCGTCTCGGTCGCGGGATCGAAGTAGAGCGCGTTGATCGTGAAGTCACGGCGCATCGCGTCTTCGGCCTGTGTGCCGTAGACGTTGTCCGACAGCAACCGGCCGTGCTCGTCGGTCGTGTCGTTCCCCGCCTGCGCGGCCCGGAACGTCGACACTTCGATGACATCGTTGCCGACGTGAACGTGCACGAGGCGGAAGCGGCGCCCGATGATGAACGCACGCCGGAACAGCGGCTTGACCTGTTCAGGCGTTGCATCGGTCGCGAGATCGAAGTCCTTCGGCTCGATACCGAGCAGCAGGTCACGAACCGCCCCGCCGACGATGAACGCCTTGAAGCCTTCGTCCTGCAACCGCCGCGTCACCGTGCGCGCGGCCGAGGAAAGCTGCTCGCGCCGCACCGGGTGACGATCCGGTGGGTAGATCCGCGGTGTCGACGTCGGCAACCCCGGCAGCAGGCGGGCGAGCAGGCGGCGAATCATCGGCGGGAAGCGCGGTCGGGCAATCGGCGTGGTGGGGCAGGCGGTCGGGAAAGAAGGCGAGTCGGGGCGAATTTTAGCCCGGTCGAATTCGGCGTCGCCGACCATGCGCCGCAGGTGCTATGCCTCGGGGAAGCGGCGCAGGCCATCGCGCATAATGACGAGTTTCGCGGGACGCGCCGGCGCTGGCGCGCACCGCACCAGCATTCCTGCCAGGAGATTCCATGTATCAGCACGTGAAGGTGCCGACCGGCGGCGCGAAGATCACCGTCAAGCCCGACTTCAGCCTGGAAGTCCCGACCAATCCGATCATCCCGTACATCGAGGGCGATGGCACTGGCGTCGACATCACGCCCGTGATGATCAAGGTCGTCGACGCCGCGGTCGCGAAGGCGTATGGCGGCAAGCGCAGGATCCACTGGATGGAGATCTATGCGGGCGAGAAATCGACCCGTGTGTACGGTGCGGACGTATGGCTGCCGGACGAGACGCTCGCAATCCTGCGCGACTTTGTCGTGTCCATCAAAGGTCCGCTGACGACGCCGGTGGGCGGCGGCATTCGTTCGCTGAACGTGGCGTTGCGCCAACAGCTCGACCTGTACGTCTGCCTGCGTCCCGTGCGCTACTTCAAGGGTGTGCCGTCCCCGGTCAAGGAGCCGGAGAAGACCGACATGGTGATCTTCCGGGAAAACTCGGAAGACATCTACGCCGGTATCGAGTGGGCCGAAGGATCGGCGGAGGCCAAGAAGCTGATCCGGTTCCTCATCGACGAGATGGGCGTGCGGAAAATCCGCTTTCCCGAGACATCGGGCATCGGCGTCAAGCCGGTCTCGCGCGAAGGCACCGATCGGCTGGTGCGAAAGGCGATCCAGTACGCGATCGACAACGATCGGCGCTCGGTGTCGCTCGTGCACAAGGGCAACATCATGAAGTTCACCGAAGGGGCATTCCGCGACTGGGGCTATGCGCTTGCACAACGCGAATTCGGCGCGAAGGAGATCGACGGCGGCCCCTGGTGCTCGTTCCGCAATCCGAAGAGCGGGCGCGACATCGTGGTGAAGGACGTGATCGCCGATGCGTTTTTGCAACAGATCCTGCTTCGCCCTGCGGAGTACGACGTCATCGCAACGCTCAACCTGAACGGCGACTACATCTCGGACGCCCTGGCGGCGCAGGTCGGGGGCATCGGCATCGCGCCGGGCGCGAACCTGTCCGACTCGGTCGCGATGTTCGAGGCCACGCACGGCACGGCGCCGAAATACGCGGGCAAGGATTACGTGAATCCGGGCTCCGAGATCCTGTCCGCCGAGATGATGCTCGTGCACATGGGCTGGCCGGAAGCGGCGGCGCTGATCACGTCGAGCCTGGAGAAGGCGATCACCGACAAGGTCGTGACGTACGATTTCGCCCGACTGATGCCCGGGGCGAAGCAGGTGAGTTGCTCGGGTTTCGGCGCAGCGATGATCGAACGAATGGGCTAGGCGCGCCGTCGCGAAACTTTTTTCCGAGGCCTCGCTGTCTTAGCACCAAACGCGGCGCGGCCCCCCGGAGTGTAAAAGTTGCGCACGCAGCGCCGGCGCCGCCGTCCCCGGGTAGGACGCGCATCGACATCCTTGTACGCGGCGCCGCCACGCGACGTCAAGGCGCGACCCGTCCATCGGCTTTCCACTTGAAAAATATGTTGCAATCGTCAAACATGAACCCCACCTAGCCAACGCGACGCGATGTCGAACCAGGAGCAGCACGGCAGCGTGCTCGAGGCGGAACGGACGCGAACCAAGCCGCCGCCGCTATACAAGGTCGTCCTGCTGAACGACGACTACACACCGATGGACTTTGTCGTCATCGTGCTCCAAACTGTGTTCAGCATGACTCGTGAAAAGGCGACGCAAGTAATGCTGCAGGTCCACCGCGAGGGAATGGGAGTCTGTGGTACGTATACGCGAGAGGTTGCAACGACCAAGGTCGATCAGGTCATCGATCTCGCGCGCAAGCATCAGCATCCGTTGCAGTGCACGATGGAGGAGACTTGAGCGTTAAAGCAGTGGGCGGCCAAGCGAATGCCGCCGGCCGCGCCGGGAATGGTTTCCGGCGGGGTGTTGAAGTCAAGGAAGCACCATGATTGCCCAGGAACTCGAAGTCTCTCTCCACATGGCTTTTGTCGAAGCGCGGCAGAAGCAGCACGAATTCATCACCGTCGAGCACCTGCTGCTCGCGATGCTCGACAACCCGTCCGCCGCGGAAGTGCTCAAGGCCTGCGGCGTCGACCTCGACGAATTGCGTGGCGTGCTTACCGATTTCATCAACGAGCACACGCCACGACTCGCTGCGCATTCCGATGCCGACACGCAACCCACACAGGGTTTCCAGCGCGTGATCCAGCGCGCGATCCTGCATGTGCAGTCGTCGGGCAAGAAGGAAGTGACCGGTGCGAACGTGCTGGTCGCCGTATTCGGCGAGAAGGAATCGCACGCCGTCTATTTCCTGAACCAGCGCGGCGTCACACGCCTCGACGTCGTCAATTACATCGCTCACGGCATCACCAAGTCGCCGCAGCAGAAGCAGGACAAGGCAGCCGAAGCGAAAGACGACAGCGACGGCGGCTCCGAGTCGCAAGGCGCGCTCGATGCGTACACGGTGAGCCTGAACGCCATGGCGCGCAACGGCAAGATCGACCCGTTGATCGGTCGAGCGCACGAGCTTGAACGTGTCATCCAGGTGCTGTGCCGCCGCCGCAAGAACAACCCGCTGCTGGTCGGCGAAGCGGGTGTCGGCAAGACCGCCATCGCGGAAGGCCTCGCACGCCGCATCAACGAAGCGGACGTTCCCGAGTTGCTGAAGGAATACCAGGTCTATTCGCTCGACATGGGCGCGCTCCTGGCCGGAACGAAATACCGCGGCGATTTCGAGCAGCGGTTGAAAGCGGTGCTGAAGCAACTGTCGGAAAATCCCAAGTCGATCCTCTTCATCGACGAGATTCACACGATCATCGGCGCCGGCGCGGCATCCGGCGGCACGCTCGACGCGTCGAACCTGCTGAAGCCGGCGCTGTCGACCGGCGCGCTGAAGTGCATCGGTGCGACGACGTACGGCGAGTTCCGGCAGATCTTCGAGAAGGACCACGCGTTGTCCCGCCGTTTCCAGAAGGTCGACGTACCTGAGCCGTCGATTGCAGAAACGATCGAGATCCTGAAAGGCCTGAAGACGCGGTTCGAACAGCACCACGGCGTCAAGTACGCGCCAGCGGCGCTGACGTCGGCCGCCGAGCTCGCGGCGCGCTTCATCAACGATCGTCACCTGCCCGACAAGGCGATCGACGTCATCGACGAGGCCGGTGCGGCGCAGAAAATCCTGCCGAAGTCACGACAGAAGAAAGTGATCGGCAAGAACGAGGTCGAGGAGATCGTCGCAAAGATCGCGCGCATCCCCGCCAAGAGCGTTTCCTCGGACGACCGCAACGCGTTGAAGACGCTCGACCGCGATCTCAAGAACGTCGTGTTCGGGCAGGACAAGGCGATCGACGCGCTCGTCTCGGCGATCCGCATGGCGCGCTCGGGCCTCGGCAATCCGCGCAAGCCGATCGGCAACTTCCTGTTCAGCGGACCGACCGGCGTCGGCAAGACCGAGGTCGCGCGTCAGCTTGCGTTCTGCCTCGGCACCGAGCTGCTGCGCTTCGACATGTCCGAGTACATGGAGCGGCACGCGGTGTCGCGCCTGATTGGTGCACCACCCGGCTACGTGGGATTCGACCAGGGTGGTCAGCTTACCGAGGGCATCACCAAGCATCCGTACAGCGTGCTGCTGCTCGACGAAATCGAGAAAGCGCACCCTGACATCTTCAACATCCTGTTGCAGGTGATGGACCACGGGACGCTGACCGATAACAACGGCCGCAAGGCCGACTTCCGCAACGTCATCATCATCATGACGACCAATGCGGGGGCCGGCGAACTCGCGCGTCAGACGATGGGCTTCGCCACCGAAAAAATGGCGGGCGACGAGATGGCCGAGATCAAGCGCATGTTCACGCCCGAGTTTCGCAACCGCCTGGATGCGACGATCTCGTTCGGCTCGCTCGACCACGACATCATCCTGCGCGTCGTCGACAAGTTCCTGCTCGAACTCGAAGCGCAGTTGCACGAGAAGAAAGTCGACCCTTCGTTTTCGGCGAAGCTCCGCGAATTCCTCGCCCGCAAGGGATTCGACCCGCAGATGGGCGCGCGTCCGATGTCGCGGCTCATTCAAGACACGATCCGCAAGGCACTCGCCGACGAGCTGCTGTTCGGCCGGCTCGTGACCGGTGGCAAGGTCACGATCGACATCGGCGACGAAGACAAGATCAAGCTCGGCTTCGAGGAGCCTGCCAAGGAAGCCGAAGTCGCCTAGCATTTCGGCTTGCCGGCAGCTTCCCTCGAGGAGCTGCCGGTAAGCCGGACGGCGACTACG
>JAICVH010000505.1 GCA_025935435.1 Burkholderiales bacterium | reverse complement strand
GCGCACCCGCCGATGTCGGAACCCACGGAGGAGACCATGACCGATGACGCATCGCATCCCGCAACGCCCGACCGCAGGCGCCGGCAACTGCTGCAGGCGGGCGCAGGTGCCACGGCACTTGGCGCGCTTTCGCGCTTCGGCGCCGCATACGCGCAGGGCGCGTTCGACTGGAAGCGCTTCAAGGGTCAGAAGATCGAGGTGTTCCTCGTGAAGAGCCCGCGCGGCGACCTGCTCTCGAAATATCACAAGGAATTCGAGGACCTGACCGGTATCGAGGTCGGTTCCGAAATGATTCCCGAGCAGCAGCAACGACAGAAGGCAGTCATCGAGTTCAATTCAGGCAATCCGAGCTTCGACGTTATTGCGCTGTCGTATCACGTGCAGAAGCGCCAGTTCGCGAAGAACAACTGGCTCACCGACTTGCGGCCGTTCATCAACGACGCGTCCATGGCGGCGCCGGATCTCGACTTCGCCGATTTCGCGAAGGGTGGCCTGAACTACGCCGTCGAGGCGGACGGCCGCGTGATGAGCCTGCCGTTCAATCTCGATCCGTGGGTCGTCTATTACAACAAGGAGCTGTTCGCGGCGAAGGGGGTCGCGTATCCGAAGACGTTCGCCGAAATGATCGACGCAGCCGCGAAGCTGAACGACCCCGGCAAGGGTGTCGCGGGATTCGTCGGACGCGGTCTCAAGAACGCCAACGTCCCGGTGTGGAGCAGCTTTCTGCTCGGCTACGGCGGCGCGTTCATCGACGCGAAGGGCAAGTTGCTCACGGACTCCGCGGAGGCAATCGAAGCCGCGAAGATGTACCAGACGCTGCTCGCGAAGTCAGGCCCGCCCGGCGTCGCGGGATTCAACTGGAACGAAGCGCAGACGTTGTTCCTGCAGGGCAAGGCAGCGATGTGGCTCGATGGCATCGGTTTCGCGCAACCGCTTGAAGATCCGACCAAGTCGCGCATCGTCGGCAAGGTCGGCTACGGCGTAATGCCGGCTGGCCCGAAGGCGCAGGTATCCGCGTTGTTCGGCGATGGCGAAGGCATCTCGGCGTCCAGCAAGAAGAAGGGTCCCGCCTGGTATTACCTGCAATGGGCATCCAACAAAACCAACCAGACGCGCATGCTGCAGGCAGCAGCCGGTGCGCCGGTGCGCAACTCGGCGTACGCCGCCGCGCAACAATCGAGCGATTTCAAAGCGCCGAAGGAATGGGTCGAGTGCATGCTGAAGTCGGCAGCGATCGCTCAACCCGGATTGCCCGTCATCGCGCCGGTCACCGAGTTCCGTGACGTGTTCGGCGTCGCACTCACCAACATGATCAACGGCGCGGACCCTGCGGCGGAACTGCGCAAGGCGACCGCAGAATTCCAGCCGGTGCTGGACAAGAGCGAAAAAGCGTAATCGCACAATGGGCCGTGGCCGCGCGTAGCACCAGGTCGCGCACCACGGCCGCCGGCCGATGTCCGCCGCCGTGATCAGCCCGGCCCTTCGCGCCGGCTTCCTGCTGCGACGACGACGCAGCTACCGGCTGCTTACGCTTCCCGCGCTCGCGGTGATTGCTACCGTGATCGTGTTCCCGTGGGCGTTCACGCTCTACATGAGCGCGTTCGACTGGAAGATCGGCGAGGCCGCGCATTTCGTCGGCTTCGGCAACTACGCGGGACTTGCGACCAACCAGCGCTTCCTCGAAGCGATCGTCCACACGTTCTACTTCACGTTGCTGGCCGTCGTGTTTCCGTTGTTGCTCGGCACCGCCGCCGCGTTGGTGTTTCATCGCCGCTTTCGCGGCCGCGGCGTATTGCGCGCGATCTTCACGATGCCGATGATGGCGACGCCCGTCGCCGTGGCACTGGTATGGACGATGATGTTCCATCCACAGCAGGGCGTGCTGAACTACCTGCTCGCGCAGGTCGGCCTGCCGCCGTCATTGTGGGTGTATTCGCCGACGTGGGTGATCCCGAGCCTCGTGCTGGTCGAAGTGTGGCACTGGACGCCGCTCGTGATGCTGATCGTGCTTGGCGGATTGGCGGCGCTACCCACTGAGCCTTTCGAATCGGCGCGCATCGACGGCGCGTCGGAGTGGCAGCTGTTTCGTTACATCACGCTGCCGTTGATCGTTCCCTTTCTCATCGTTGCGGCGGTGATTCGTACGATCGACGCCGTGAAGGCGTTCGATACGATCTACGTGATCAGCCAGGGAGGGCCGGGCACCGCCTCGGAAACGATCAACCTGTACCTGTATCTGCAGGCATTCGCGTTCTACAACGTCGGCAACGCGTCGGCCGTCGTCGTCGTGTTCTTCGCGATCATCGTCGCACTGGCGTTGCTGCTCCTGCACGCGCGCGAGCGCGCGCGCTGGGCGGTGTAATGGCCACGCTCGCGACGGCTTCCAATCGCGCGACGACGTCGACGCTCGCTGTGCGGAGGCGCTCGCGGTTACGTCGCGTTGCGCGACAGCTCGCGTTTGGATTCGCGGTCGGCGTCGTCGTATCGCCAGCGATCCTGGTGTTCCTGTGGATGCTGTCGCTCTCCTTCAAGAACGAGATCGACAACCTGGCGTACCCGCCGGTGCTGATCCCGAGCACGCCGACGCTCGCCAACTACGTGCAGGTGTTCGCGGAAAACGCGATGGGCCGCTACTTCGTGAACAGCGTGATCGTGTCCGGATGCGCAACGCTGCTCGCGCTGGCGGTCGGCGTGCCGGCTGGTTATGCGATCGCGCGCCTGCGTGCCGCGCGCACGCTAGTGCTGATCCTGATCGCCCGCATGACCCCTGCGCTTTCGTTCCTGATTCCGCTGTTCATGGTGTT
>JAICVH010000023.1 GCA_025935435.1 Burkholderiales bacterium | reverse complement strand
GCGCAGGCTAGCCGCATGCAGCAGCCCGAAGTTGTGCCCCATCTCGTGCGCAATCGTGCTGGTGCGAAACGTGTTGACGCCGTTGATCCAGGCTTTGTGGGGATAGCTGATGTACGCGAGGCCAAGCCACCCGCATGCGGGTACCGTCGGAAACACGTAGACGACGAAGTTGTACGTTGCCGGGTCGTATCCGCCCCCGAGCGCTTTCGCGGCAGATTCGGCAGCCGTGCCGATGCCGCGCCAGTCGTTCGAACCGCAACTGGCCGGCTGCGGCATGCCCATCGTCACCCACCCCGGCGTAACGGTCACGTTCATCACCTGCTGCCCGTACGATGCCTCGCGAAAGAAATTTGCCACGCTGTCGGCGTTGCTGGTCATCACCTGCTGCGCCTGGGCGGATGAATACGCCGGCGCCGCGGTGTTGCTGAAATTGGCCATGATGACCAGAACGCTGTTCGCAGTCGCTGCCTTGACCACGCTGTCGGACTTCTCGCTGGTCGGCGCCGCGCGTTCGAGGACCGTGATGCGCTCCGGGGTCATCGAGTCGTTGTCCGACTCGATTCGCCCGAGCACGCGCACCTTCACGCCGGGCTCGAGCGCTGCGGGTGTCGACGCCATCCGCAGGCGCCGCACGTTGCCTGCTTTGTCGTGCACCTCGTAGATGAACGTGCTGCGGTCGTCCGCAAAGTAGTCCGCATGCAACAGCGCGAGCGTTCCGTCGATTTCGCCGATGGCTTTGGGCTCTGCCCGCTTCGTCGCGGCGAGCGAACGCGTCGATTCGACCTCGAGCGGCCTGCCACGATGGCGTCCGCGGACTTCGACGCGCGCGCCTTTCGCTAGGGATTCCGCCATCGCACCCTGCAGCGGAACCAGCGTCCCGTCGGCGAGTTCCAGCTCGACGTAACGGTGCGACGTACCACGCGTCACGTCGTCGACGACGATTTCGTTGACGATACCGGTGATCGAGTCGACCGCCTCCGCGGCGGCTTCGCGAACCGTGTCCCGAGCGTGAGCGGACGGTTCGTGCGCGAGGGTGACTTGTGCCGCAAAGGCCAGGAACACGGCCATCGCCGCAACGAATCGGTACGGGTGCATCGACATCCTTTCGACTTCAGTTCGCACGGAAGCGCACGCGCATCACCTTGCGGTCATACGCATCTTCGATCGCGCGTGTGATTTCCTGCCCGCCGGCAAGGAACACACGCCCGCCGCGATTGCGGCATTGCTGTCGCTCGTACTGGCATGGGCCCATCTCCGGGTGCCGGCTGCAGAGGGCGGCGACCTTCGGCGCGAATTCGATCGCCGTCTGGTTCCTCTGCCCGCCCTTATCCGTGACGCAAACGTAAAGCGCGTCGGCGGCCGCATGCGGCGCTGAATCGGCGGTCGGTGGTTGCGTGGCATCGATCGGACGCCGAACCACGGCCGCGTCCGCGGGTGGCTGCGTCGCATCGATCGGACGCCGCACCACGGCGGCGTCCGCGGGTGTGGTGCCGGGGCTCGCGACCGCCGGACCACGGGTGGACGATGGGCCGACTAACGGCAACTGCGCGGCACAGCCGGTGAGGAACAGCGCCACCAGTAACGGCGCGTATCGTGGTTCTGTAGGTTTCATCGTTCGTTGCTTCCGCTTTCGCGACGGTCGTGCGAGGGCGGCCAGCGGGCGAAGCCAAGTGTATGCCATTTGCATAACCGCGCGCTGACCGATTATCGCGACCTCGCTGCCGCCCGCGCCTTTTTCGTGGCGGGATCGGCACTTAGCCGCTCATCGGAGCGCGAGCGACGCATGTACGGCACAATGCGCCGTCGAGACGACTTGTCGCCACAAGACGTCGTGCGTGTCGTTTAGCGTCACGTCATCGCATGCGCTCCGCGCTCGGACGCTAGCGGCGGTACGCGCGCAGCTGTGGGCAGTGATCGCAACTTGAACGGACGGATCATCCCGGCATGGGCGACCTGTTGCAACTGATCGTTTCGGGGACTGCAACGGGCGCGATCTACGCGCTCGCCGCACTGGGCTTCACGTTGTTGTGGCAGGCGGCTGGCACCATCAACTTCGCACAGGGCGAATTCGTGATGGTGCCGGCGTTCCTGATGCTCCTTTTCATGAGCGTTGCCGGTGCGCCGCTCTGGCTCGCTTTCGTCCTCACCTGCGTCGTCGCGATGCTGATCCTCGGCGTTGCATTCAAGTTCACGATCGTGAACCCGCTGATCCGCCACGGCGTGATTCCGCTCGTCATCGCGACGCTCGGTCTGTCGCTCGGCATCAAGCAGCTCGTCAAGGCCGGCTACAGCGCCCAGGCATTCCCGTTTCCGAGCGCGTTTCCCACGGGACAGTTTGCCATCGGAAATGCAGCGGTGTCGCATGCGGACGTCGGGACGCTGCTGCTGGCCGCGCTGATCGTGCTCGGGCTGCAGACATTTCTCAACCGCACGGTCGTTGGCCGCGCAATGCAGGCCGTCGCGCAAAACACCGAGGCGGCGCGGGTGCTCGGCATCGACGTGAACCGGATGGTTCTGTACACGTTCCTGATCAACGCCGTGCTTGCCGCGGTCGCGGCCCTGCTCATCACGCCGAGTTATCTCGCGAAGTTCGACATGGGCGACTCGATCGGTCTCAAGGCGTTTTTTGCGGCGATCATCGGTGGTTTCAATCAAACACGCGGTGCATTGCTGGGCGGCGTGCTGATCGGAATCCTGGAAAACATCGTCGGCTTCTACATCTCTCCCGCGTACAAGGAAGGCGTCGCCCTGATGCTGTTCCTCGTCGTGATCCTCGTGCGCCCCGAAGGCCTGCTCGGCAAGGTAGAGGAACGCAAGGTATGAATGCCGAGACGTTCGCGGCAGCGGCGGCGAAGCGATGAAGGCGCGCGCGGTGCCGATCGCGCTCGTCATCGGGATTGCCGCGTTCGCGGCGCTGCCGTTGATGCTCAAAACGTATGGCGTCTACTTGAGCACGCTGTTCTGCGTCACGCTGATGGCGACGCTAGGGCTGAATCTGACCGTTGGCTACGCGGGCCAGATGTCGCTCGGCCAGGCCGCGTTCTACGGCATCGGCGCCTATATCGGCGCGATCGCCCTGAAAGCAGGCGTGCCGTTTCTCATCGTGCTGCCGGCTGCTGCATTGGCGTGTTTCGTCGTCGGGCTTGCACTCGGCTTCCCGGCGCTGCGCGTGCAGCACCATTACCTCGCGTTTGCGACGCTGGGCTTCAACGTGCTCATGTTCCTCGTCATGCGCAACGAGGAACACATCACCGGTGGAACGTTCGGGATCTCCGGAATCCCGCGACCTTCGTTCTTCGGCTACTCGTTCGACGGCGGGCGGCCCTTCTTCTGGTTCACGCTGTTCTTCACCGTCCTGCTCGCGGCATTGCTGTGGTGGCTGCTCCGCTCCCCCTGGGGGCGTGCGTTCGCGGCACTGCGTGACAACCCGATCCGTGCGGAAAGCCTCGGCGTCAACATCACGGCGTATACGTTGCTGGCATTTGCGATCGGTGCGGCCTGCGCGGGCATCGCCGGCGTGTTCTTCGCGGCGCTCGTGCAGTTTGTCGAGCCCGCGCCGTTTCACCTGTCGACGTCGCTGCTGATGCTGCTTGCGGTCATCGTCGGCGGATCGGGCCGCTTCTTCGGTCCGTTGCTCGGGACTGTCGTCATCGTGCTGTTGCCGGAGTGGTTGCGCTTCATGCAGAACTGGTATCTCGCCGCGTTCGGCTTCGCCATCGTCGCGCTGATGATCTGGCTGCCCGGCGGCATCCTGTCGATTCCTGACCGCATCGCGTACAAGCGTCGCGGGCGATGACGCCGTTTCTCGAGGTGCGGGATATCCGCAAGACGTATGGCGCCATCAAGGCGGTCGACGGCGTGAGCCTGTCGGTGCGTCCGGCTGAAATCGTCGGCGTCATCGGTCCGAACGGTTCCGGCAAGACGACGCTCTTCAACAGTATCCTGGGCCAGATCAAGCCGACGACCGGCCACGTCGAATTCTGCGGCGAAGATATCACCGGGATGCCGCCGCTTGCGCTGTCCCGCCGTGGCATCGGGCGCACGTTCCAGACGCTGCAGGTGTTCGTCCAGCTGTCGGTGCGCGACAACCTGATCGCCGCGGCGCAGGAGTTCAAGGGCACGCTCGCGCGGCGCCTGTTCGCTCCGCCGGACGCCGGTCTTGGCGAGCATGCCGATCGGATGATCGAGCTGTTCCGCCTTCAGAATGTCGCTCGGCTTCCCGCGGGCACATTGTCGTACGGTCAGCAAAAGCTGATCGACATCGCGATGGCGTTCATGCCCGAACCGCGTCTCGTTCTGCTGGACGAGCCCTGCGCGGGCGTCAACCCGGGACTCGTCGAGCAGCTTCGGGAACTGCTCGGTGAACTGAACCAGTCGCAAGGCGGCAGCTTCGTCGTCATCGAGCACAACATGGACTTCATCATGAAGCTGTGTCCGCACGTCATCTGCATGGTCGAAGGCAAAGTATTGGCGGAAGGTCCGCCGGGTACGGTGCAGTCGAACCGGCAGGTGCTCGACGCGTATCTCGGTCACTAGGGCTCGGATGAGCACCAAGATCATCGAATTCGACCGGGTCGTCGCCGGCTACTCTCCGAGCCTCACGATCCTGAACGAAACGACGCTCGACGCCGCGGCCGGCGCGATCACGCTGCTGATCGGACCGAACGGCGCAGGCAAGTCGACGGTGCTGAAGACGCTGTTCGGTCTTCTCACCCCACGCGCGGGCGAGATCCGCTTCGAAGGCCGGCGCATCAACGGCCGGCAGCCGCGCGCGCTGCTCGCCGATGGCATCGCGTTCGTGCCGCAGGGTCGCAACCTGTTCGGTTCGTTATCGGTGCGCCATAACCTCGAACTCGGAGGCATCACGCTGCCGCGCAGCTTGCTTGCGCAGCGCATCGAAGAGGTCCTTGCACGCTTTCCGCGCATCCGCGAACGCATCGACAACCAGGCGTCGACATTGTCGGGTGGCGAGCAAAAACAGCTCGAAGTCGGCCGCGCGTTGCTGCTGCGACCGCGCGTGCTGTTGATCGACGAGCCGTCGATCGGGCTTTCGCCGCGGCTCGTGCAGGACGTGATGACGCTGCTCCGTACACTGGCGGACGCCGGTACGACGGTGCTCATGGTCGAGCAGAATGTGCGCACGGCGCTCAAATACGCGAACCGCGCGCTCGTGCTCGAAATGGGCCGACTGGCGCTCGATCGTCCGGCCTCGGAGTTGCTCCACGATCCGGACCTCAACCGGCTGTTCCTTGGCGGTCACGCCGGAACGGCCGCATCCGTGCAGTGATCGCGGCGTTTCGCACGGTGCCGGTTGTACCGGGCGATCACCCAAACGCGCGATAATGGACCGATTGACCAACGAGATGGAAGCTTCGTGATCAACAAGATCGTTTCTTCGGTGAGCGCCGCGGTCGCGGACGTTCATGACGGGGCGACGGTGATGATCGGCGGCTTCGGCGCCGCGGGGATGCCCGCTGAGTTGATCGACGCGTTGATCGCCCAGGGCGCGCGCGACCTCACCGTCGTCAACAACAATGCCGGCAACGCGGACACGGGCCTCGCTGCATTGCTGAAGGCGAAGCGCGTCCGCAAGATCATCTGCTCGTTTCCGCGCCAGACCGATTCGTGGGTGTTCGACGCGCTCTATCGGAGCGGCGAGATCGAGCTCGAACTGGTGCCGCAGGGCAATCTCGCCGAGCGCATCCGCGCGGCAGGCGCCGGCATCGGTGCGTTCTTCACGCCGACCGGTTACGGGACCCTGCTCGCGGAAGGCAAGGAAACGCGCGAAATCGATGGCCGGCATTACGTGCTCGAATTTCCGATTCGCGCGGATTTCGCGCTCATCAAGGCGGATCGCGGCGACCGCTGGGGCAACCTCGTCTATCGCAAGACGGCGCGCAACTTCGGCCCGATCATGGCGAGCGCGGCTGCGTGCACGATCGTCCAGGTGCGCGAGACCGTCGATCTCGGCGGCCTCGATCCGGAAGCGATCGTCACGCCCGGAATTTTCGTGCATCGGATCGTCAAGGTGCCGGCCGGCGCAATGACCGAACCGCAGGCGGCGGCATGAGCGCGAAGCGTAAGTCCAGCGAGCACCACGGGCCGCCTCGAGCGCGAATCACCTCTTCGCGCGAAGGCGTGCGGTAGTCCATGAACGCGACCTACCAGCGCTACACGCGCGATCAAATGGCCGCGCGGGTCGCACGGGACATCCCGGAAGGCGCGTACGTCAATCTCGGGATCGGCCTGCCGACGCTCGTTGCCAATCATCTGCCGAAGGATCGTGAAATCCTGTTGCACAGCGAGAACGGTCTGCTCGCGATGGGGCCGGCGCCGCCGGCCGGTGCGGAGGATCCGGATCTCATCAACGCGGGCAAGCAACCGGTTACGCTGCTACCCGGCGGCGCGTATTTTCATCACGCCGATTCGTTTGCGATGATGCGCGGCGGTCACCTCGATTTCTGCGTGCTGGGCGCGTTTCAGGTATCGGCGAGGGGTGACCTCGCGAACTGGCATACCGGGGCACCCGATGCGATTCCCGCCGTCGGAGGCGCGATGGACCTCGCGATCGGTGCCAAGCGCGTCTACGTGATGATGGAGCACCTGACGAAACAGGGACAGAGCAAGATCGTCGAGCGCTGCACGTATCCATTGACGGGCATCGCCTGCGTGAACCGGATCTTCACCGATCTCGCCGTGCTCGACGTCACGCCGAACGGCCTGTGCGTCATCGAAAGCGTCGCCGGACTCGCATTCGACGAATTGCAGCGCCTGACGGGCGTACCGCTCACCAGGGAACGATGATGAACGAAGCATTCATTTGCGACGCGATCCGTACGCCATTCGGACGTTATGGCGGGGCACTGTCGACGGTTCGGGCCGATGACCTCGGTGCGGTGCCGCTCCGTGCGTTGATGGAACGCAACCCCGCCGTCGATTGGTCCGCGGTCGACGATGTCGTGTACGGCTGCGCGAACCAGGCCGGCGAGGACAATCGCAACGTCGCGCGCATGTCGTCGTTGCTGGCCGGTCTTCCCCAGGATGTTCCGGGCAGCACGATCAACCGCCTGTGCGGGTCGAGCATGGACGCGGTGATGATTGCCGCGCGCGCGATCAAGTCCGGCGAGGCGTCGTTGATGCTCGCCGGCGGCGTCGAAAGCATGTCGCGCGCACCCTTCGTCCAGGGCAAGGCGACGGAAGCGTTCTCGCGCGCCGCGAAGATCGAGGACACGACGATTGGATGGCGTTTCGTCAACCCGCTGATGAAATCGCGCTACGGCGTCGACTCGATGCCCGAGACGGCCGAAAACGTCGCTCAGGAATTCGGCGTCGCTCGCGCTGATCAGGATGCGTTTGCGTTGCGCAGCCAGCAGCGCGCCGCGGCTGCGATCTCGGACGGCCGCATGGCCGAGGAGATCGTCGCGGTTACCGTTCAGCAGAAACGCGGCGATCCGGTGGTGGTTTCGACTGACGAGCATCCACGTGCGACGTCGCTCGAGGCGCTTGCAAAATTGAAGGGCGTCGTCCGCCCCGACGGCTCCGTCACTGCGGGGAATGCGTCGGGTGTCAATGACGGTGCCTGCGCGTTGATTGTTGCTTCGGAGCAAGCGGCAAAACGGCACGGACTGACGCCGCGCGCACGCGTGGTCGCGGGCGCCGTCGCCGGCGTTGCGCCGCGCATCATGGGATTCGGGCCTGCGCCCGCAACCCGCAAGGTGCTTGCGGTTGCGAAGCTCGATCTGTCCGCGATGGACGTCATCGAACTCAACGAGGCGTTCGCTGCGCAGGCGCTCGCGGTGACGCGCGACCTGGAACTCGCTGACGACGCGCCGCACGTCAATCCCAACGGTGGCGCCATCGCGTTTGGGCACCCCCTCGGTGCAAGCGGCGCGCGCCTGGTGACGACCGCGCTGTATCAGTTGCGGCGCGGCCGCGGACGCTATGCGCTCTGCACGATGTGCATCGGCGTCGGCCAAGGCATCGCCGTCGTCATCGAGCGCGTCTGAAGCAACGAGCGTAACGCGTGCCCGATTCGCTGTTCACGACCGACGCGATGCGCGAGGTCTTCAGCGGCCGCGCGCGAATCGCCCGGATGCTCGAATTCGAGGCGGCGCTCGCACAGGCTGCGGCCGACGCGTCGGTGATCCCGCGCGCCGCCGCCGATGTGATTGCCGGGCACTGCGATGTCGCGAACTTCGATATCGCAGCGATCGAACGATCCATGGTTCGCAGCGGCAACCTCGCGATCCCGCTCGTCGCCGCGTTGACGAAGCACGTCGGCGATGGCCACGACGCGCGACGTTACGTCCATTGGGGCGCCACCAGCCAGGACGCGATCGACACCGGCCTCGTGCTGCAGCTTCGCGATGCGCTGGCACTGATCGAAACCGATGTCGGCCACCTCGCTGCCACGCTCGCGAAGCGCGCGCGCGAGCATGCCGACACGCTGCTTGCCGGACGTACATGGCTGCAACAGGCACTTCCGATCACGCTCGGACTGAAGCTCGCCGGTTTCGTGAGCACGCTCGATCGCCATCGCGAGCGCATTGCGGCGGCTCGCGAGCGCGTGCTCGTGCTGCAGTTCGGCGGTGCGGCCGGCACACTCGCGTCGCTCGATGACCAGGGTCTCGCCATCGGCGAACACCTCGCCAAGCGGCTCGCGCTGCACCTGCCCGACATGCCGTGGCACACGCAGCGCGACCGGTTGTGCGAAGTTGCGGCCATGCTCGGCATGTTGACGGCGACGCTCGGCAAGCTTGGACGCGATGTAGCGTTGCTCGCGCAGACCGAACTCGGCGAAGCGCACGAGCCGGGGGCCCCCGGGCGCGGCGGATCGTCGACGATGCCGCAAAAGCGCAACCCCGTCAGTGCGTCGGTCGCGATCGCCGCGTCGATTCGCGTGCCGGGGCTGGTCGCGACGATGCTGACTGCGGCGGTGCAGGAACATGAACGCGGTCTCGGCAACTGGCCGGCCGAATGGGAGACGCTGCCGGAGATCGCGCTGCTTGCTGCCGGCGCGCTCGCTGCGATGATCGAAGTCGCGGACGGTCTCGACATCGACGTGAACCGCATGCGATCGAACCTCGACCTGACGCAGGGACTGATCTTCGCCGAGGCCGTGCAGACTGCCCTCGCACCCACCGTCGGCCGGGACTCCGCACATGCGCTCGTTGCAGGCGCCTGTCGGCGGGCAATCGCGGAGCGCGTGCATTTGCGCGACATTCTCGCGCGGGACGCGGCCGTGTCGGGCGCGCTCGATGCGGCGACGCTCGATCGACTGTTCGACCCGGTTTGCTACCTGGGCGAGAGCCGCGCCTTTGTCGAGCGAGCGCTCGCCCGGTACCCTGCAACGGGCTGAGGAACCGTCATGCCGACCGCGCAACTGGCCGACGTTCGTCTGCACTATCGGATCGACGGCGAAGAAGGCGCGCCGCCGTTGCTCCTTTCGAATTCGCTCGGCACGACGCTCGACATGTGGGAGCCGCAGCTGGCGGCGCTGGCGAGTCGCTTCCGCGTCATTCGGTATGACAACCGCGGGCACGGTCAATCGCAAACCACGCCGGGGCCGTATTCGATCGAGCAGCTTGCGCGCGATGCCATCGCGCTGCTCGACCGGCTTGCGATCAACCGTGTGCATTTCTGCGGCCTGTCGATGGGCGGCATGCTCGGCCTGTGGCTGGGAACGCATGCACCCGATCGCCTCGATCGGCTCGTGGTCGCCAATACGGCAGCCAAGATCGGCACATCGGACATGTGGAATGCGCGCATCGACGCGGTGCGCAAGGGTGGCATGGCTGCGATCGCGCCCGGCGTGCTCGCGCGCTTCTTTTCCCCTAAGCTGCTCGAGCAGCCGACACCGATGATCCTGCGCATTCGGGAGGCGCTGGAGCGTACGTCACCCGACGGATACATTGCGTGTTGCGCTGCGGTGCGCGACATGGATCTGCGCTACTCGCTCGGCCGCATCCACGTGCCCACGCTCGTGATTGCCGGTTCCGGCGATATGGCGACGCCGCCAGCCGAAGGCCGGTACATCGTCGAGCATGTCCATCGCGGACGGTATGTCGAATTGCCCGCGACCCACCTGTCGAATGTGCAGGCGGCACCGGGGTTCACGCAGGCGCTCGTGCAGTTTTTCAGTCACCGCATGGAGTAAAGTGTGCTACCTGCATTCGGCGGCGCGCTTTGACGATGGACGAAGGCGAGCGTTTTGCAAAGGGCCTCGAGGTCCGGCGTTCCGTGCTGGGCGACGCGCACGTCGATCGCTCGCTCGCCCGGCGCAATGCGTTCAATGAAGAATTCCAGGCGCTGATCACGCGCTACGCGTGGGGTGAGATCTGGACGCGCCCCGGCCTGCCGCGGCACACGCGCAGCCTGCTGACCATTGGACTGATGGTCGCGCTCAATCGCAGCGAGGAATTCAAGTTGCACGTCCGCGCGGCATTCAACAACGGCGTGACGCGCGAGGAAATCCGCGAGGTGCTGCTGCACTGCGCGATCTATGCGGGGGTACCCGCCGCCAATTCGGCGTTCCACATGGCGGAGGAGGTCTTCGCTCAGATGGAAGCTCCATCGACCTGATCCCCTGGCGGGCCATCCTGCTGCGATGACAACGCAACAGCTGCCCGGCATCACCATGCGCGACGTTTCGGCGACGCCGATCGTCGCCGACGCGCCTTCGTCGCACCGTGGGCGCCTGTTCCGCAAGTACCTGCTGCTCATCCTGTCGCTGGTGACGATCGCGTTGCTCGCGTCCGGCGCGATCGGCATCTACTTTTCCTATCAGGAGAACCGCGCTGCGCTCGGTAGCGTGCAGCACGAGAAGGCCCTCGCGGCGGCCTCGCGGATCGAGCAGTACATCATCGGCATCGAACAGCAACTGAAGTATGCGGCGCTGCCGCAGCTCGGTGCCGGCGAGGTCGAGCTGCGGCGTATCGAATTTCTCAAGCTGTTGCGGCAGGTGCCCGAAATCACCGATATCGCGCAGGTGAACGGCGCCGGCCGCGAGCAGGTGCTCGTGTCGCGCCTCGGAATGGACAATTTCAACTCGGGCAAGGATCGCTCGCAGGAGCCTGCGTTCCAGGGTGCGCGGCGCGGGCAGGCGTGGTTCGGCCCCGTGTACTTTCGCAAGGAGACCGAGCCGTACCTGACGATCGCGCTGCGCTCGAACAGCGACGATGGTCCGGTGACGATCGCCGACGTCAACCTCAAGTTCATCTGGGACGTCGTGTCGCGCATCAAGATCGGCGAAAAGGGCAAGGCGTACGTCGTCGATGCCAACGGCTATCTGGTCGCCGATCCCGACATCGGACTTGTCCTGCGCAAGACGTATCTCGGTGCGCTGCCACACGTCGTGGCAACGGAAAAGGGCAAGGCGGAAGAGGAAGCGATCGTCTCGACCGACCTCAGCGGCACGCAGGTTCTGACGTCCGTTGCGTTCATCGAGCCGCTGCGCTGGCGCGTTTTCGTCGAGCAGCCGGTCGCCGAGGTGTATGGGAAGCTGAACGCATCGATCCTGCGCACGGGTTTGCTGTTGCTTGCGGGCCTCGTTCTTTCGGCGCTTGGCGCGCTCGCGCTTGCGCGCGGCATGGTGCGTCCGATCCGCACGCTGGACGAAGGTGCGCGCCGCATCGGCGCTGGCGATCTCGAGCGGCAAATCGAGGTGCGCACCGGCGATGAACTCGAAGGGCTTGCCGACCAGTTCAACCGGATGACGTCGAAGCTCCGCGAGTCGTATGCGGGTCTCGAGCGCAAGGTCGACGAACGCACGCACGAATTGCAGAACTCGCTCGATCAGCAAACGGCGATCAGCGAAATCCTGCGCATCATCTCGGGCTCGCCCACCGACGTGCAGCCCGTGTTGCAGGCGGTGACGGAGCGCGCTGCGCATCTGTGCGACGCACCGTACGCGCGCATGCTTTTGGTGGATGGCGACAAGTTGCGGCCGGTCGCCGAATACTCGGTGGACGCATCCGCCGCCTCCGCTTCGGTACCGCTCGATCGAACGTCGGTGAGCGGACGCGCCGTGATCGATCGAAAGACCGTGCACATCCCCGACATCGCGCCGATCGTCGATAGCGAGTTCTCCGGCGCGAAGGTCAACGTCGAGCGTCTGGGAATTCGCACGGCGCTCGCGGTGCCTTTGATGCGTGAAGGAGGCGCTTACGGAACGCTGTTCCTGTTCCGGCGCGAGGCGCGCGTCTTCTCGCAAGACCAGGTCGCCCTGGTCGAAACCTTCGCGCGCCAGGCCGCGATCGCCATCAGCAACGTGAGCCTTTTCAACGAGACCCGCGAGGCGCTCGAGCAGCAGACGGCGATCAGCGAAATCCTGCGCGTCATCTCGGGCTCGCCCGGTGACGTTCGACCGATGCTGCACGCCGTTGCCGAGCGCGCGTTGGCGCTGTGCGACGCCCAGGAGTCCGGCATCTTCCTCGCCGAGGGTGAGCGCCTGCGTTTTGCCGTCGGTGTCGGCAGCATGTCGATTCCCGACAAGAACGCGTCGTTCCCGCTGACACGTACGCTCGTCGTCGGGCGCTCGATCATCGATCGCCGGACGATTCACCATGCGGACATCCTGCCGCTGATCGAATCCGAATACCCGGACGCGCGCGAGCCGCAGCAGCGCTACGGGTTTCGCGCGTTGCTTGCAGTGCCGTTGATGCGCGAGGACCGCGCCATCGGCTCCATCGCGCTGTGGCGCGTTCAGCCGCAGCCGTTCACCGACAAGCAGGTGGCGCTGGTCAAGACCTTTGCCGATCAGGCAGCGCTCGCCATCGAGAACGTACGCCTTTTCAACGAAACGAAGGAAGCGCTGGAACAGCAGCAGGCGATCAGCGAGATCCTGCGCGTCACGTCTGC
>JAICVH010000173.1 GCA_025935435.1 Burkholderiales bacterium | reverse complement strand
TCGAGACGGAGGTATTTCGGCTCGTTGTAGAGGAGCTGACTGTCGCGCTGTTCCTTCGTGGGCGCGGCAACGTCGGCGAGCTTGGGAATCGCCGTCCCCCACGGCTTCGTCGTGATGGGCGACAGGAAATTCTTTTCCGTGCCGTCGCGGAACTTGATCCTCCAGGCGATCGTGCCCTTGCGTTCGTCGCGATCGACACGCACGCTGTGACCGAGCGGAGCGAAATCGGCGTATCCGCGCACATCGATCGCATGCTGGGGGCAAGCCTTCACGCAGGAGTAGCACTCCCAGCACATGTTCGGTTCGATGTTGTAGGCGCGGCGATAGGTCTCGTCGATGTGCATGATGTCCGAGGGACAGATGTCGACGCAGTGGCCGCATCCGTCGCACCTCGTCATGTAGACGAAGGTAGGCATGAGTCCGCTCCTTGAGCTGCTGCTAGTGAGGAATTTGCTGCGAGTCTCTAATAGTGACGCGGCGCCTCGCGCTTGATGCCGAGGCCCATGTCCATCGGAGCGTCTCGCAGCAGTTCCATCGAGTGCCGCTTTTGCTGCTCCGGATCTTCACGCGTCTGCGTCGGCAGATTCTCTGCCGTGCCGTTGGCTCTCGACACGCGCTTGTCGAAGGCTGCGGCCGGCTTGAAGAACATGTGCGCAAACTTCGACCACGGCACTCCGCCGAAGAGCACGATGGTCGCGACGATGTAGAGCCAGAACAGCAGACCCACGCCGCCGCCCGTCGCGGCCCAGAGGACCGCAAGCGTCACGCTCGCGAGCAGCGACAGCACGAAGAGGTCCGCCTTCGCGAGACGGAAGGGCGAGTGGCCTTCCGCGGCGACGTCGACGCGGATAAAGAACCAGAACCAGTAGCCGCCTACCAGCACCATCAGCGCGCCGATCCACCACAGCGCCGGCCAGATCGCCGGCGTCGACGTGGCGTCGGCGGTATAACCGAACACCATGACCGCGGTCGCCACGACGTAGAGGACGAAGCCGTACATGCCGAGCAGGTGCGCAATGCGGCGCTTCGGACTGCAGAACTCGCCCGAGGCGAGCACGTCGACGATCGCGGTCTGCACGGCAATCGAGACGAGCTCGCCGCCACCGATGGCGCGGCCCTTGCCCTTCGTCGTGCGCATGTTCGCGAAAAAATACCTCGCGCTGCCTTTGTGAACGATGTCGAAAAGCGTCCCGGCCACCACGGCGAGCGCCATGAGCAGCAGGAATCCCTGCAGGAAGCCGGCAGGCAGCGACGCGCCCGCGGTGGCGAACGGATTGACGCTCAGCATGGATTTCCTCCTCTGCGCCCGATTCTAAGTGGGCGTCCGGCCGGTCGACGCAAAATCTTGCTATGCGGCCATAGAGGGCTTGAATGACCTGCAGTCAGGCGCTCAACGAACGCAGCTCGAAGCGCATCGCTTCGAGATCGCCGAGCATCCAGGTCGCCGGTGCCGCGAGCGCAGCGACGGTTCCCGGATTCACGAGCCACGTGCTGCCGCCCTTGACGTTTCGCACCTGATCGATCCCGGCCACGTGCGAGTGTCCGCAACAGACGACGTCCCAATCGCCGGTGCACGCCATGGCATGACCGTACTCGGGATAGTGGACGACGAACACGCGATGCGCGTCGAGGATGAGGCGCGCATCCGCGCCGTGGTAGTGGAGCTGACCGTTGCTTTCGCGTGCCCAGCGCGCAAGAGAAACGGGGTCGCCCAGGTTGTTGCCGTGAATGACATGCATCGGCAGGCCGACCGCGAGCGCGGGCCGCAGCGTCTGCGTGCCGATGACGTCGCCACAGTGGATGACCGCCTGCGCGCCCTCGGCGGCGCCTTCGCGCACGGCACGCGCGAGCGCATCGGCGCGATCGTGGCTGTCGGAGACGATGCAGATCTTCATGGCCCGATGATAGACGATGCGCGGGTGCGCGTGACCGCGCATCGCCATGCGACCGTAACGCTCGCGCACGCGCGCCGCAACTTCACGCGGTAACATGCGGCGGTGAACGAAACCGCGGTCACCGCCTTCGATCGAACGACACTCGCGCTCGATATCTGGCGCGGCGATGCGCACGGCCGTTTCGAACGCTACGAGGTCCCACGCCGCGCGTCGCAGACGGTGCTCGACGTCGTCACGCACGTCCAGCGTCACATCGATCCGTCGCTTGCCTACCGGTATGCGTGTCGCGTCGGCATGTGCGGCTCGTGCGCGATGACGGTGAACGGCCGCGCGCGCTGGACGTGCCGCACGCACGTCGACGCCGTTGCCGCGAACGGCGTGCTCGAGATCGCGCCGCTCAATCACCTGCCGATCGTCCGCGACCTCGTCGTCGACATGGCGCCGTTTTTCGACAAGTGGGCGAAGGCGAAGGGCACGTTCGCGCCGACGTCGACGCGTCGCGATGACTTCGCACGTGTCGAACCTGCGGGGCAAAAGCGGCGCGCAATCGACGCAACGATCGAATGCATCGGCTGCGCGGTCTGCTATGCGTCCTGCGACGTCGTTGGCTGGAAGCCGGACTACCTCGGACCCGCGGCGCTGAACCGGGCCTTCACGCTCGTCCTGGATGCTCGTGACGGCGAGCGCACGGAGCGCTTGCGCGCGATCGCGGGCGATGCCGGTTGCCAGGCGTGCCACACGCACCAGTCGTGCACCGAACGTTGCCCGAAGCACTTGACTCCGACCGGTTCGATCGCCGGCCTGAAGCGGCTGGTTGCGTGGGCGGCGGTCAAGGGTGAACTGTGATCGGCGCGCGCACGCCTGGCGGTGATCTCGCAGTGGCGAGTTCGGCGCCGCGCACGGCGCGGGCCGCGGCGTGGCGGTTCGTGCTGCAGCGGGCGAGTGCCGCCGTGCTCGCGGTGTGCGTGGTCATTCACCTGGCGACGATCGTCTACGCAGTGCGGCAGGGTTTGACGTCGCAGGCGATCGTCGAGCGCATGCACGCGAATCCGGCGTGGCCGATGTTCTACGCGGTGTTCGTCGTTGCCGCGGCCATTCACGCACCGCTCGGCCTGCGCACCATCGCCGACGAATGGCTTGGCATGCGCGGCCGCGGCATCGACCTGCTGCTTGCCGCATTCGCGGCCTTTTTACTGGGGCTCGGACTGTTTGCCGTGCAGTCGCTCGCGCGATGACCGCCTTTCGCCGTAACGACGTTCGAGCGCGCGGACACGCGGCATATTGGGCCTTCGTCGTCCATCGCGCGTCGGGCATCGTGCTCGCACTGTTCCTGCCGATCCACTTCCTCGTCCTGTCGCAGGCGCTCGTTCAGCCCGCGGCGCTCGATCATTTCCTGAACTGGACGCGGCAGCCGGCGGTGAAGGTCGCCGAAACGCTGTTGGTGGTTGCGCTCGCGGCGCATCTCGCGGGTGGCGTACGATTGCTGTTCGTCGAATTCGCAGGCTGGCGCGCCGAATGGCAGAAGACGCTGCTGGCGTGTGCCGCCGCGGCGACCTTCATCTATGCACTTCTGTTTGCGCTCGCCGGCTGAACCGCTGTCCGCTCGCACGCCTCGCGTTGTTCATCGGAGCTCGGCATGACGCTGCGCATCGACCCCGATCGCGTCGAGGAAACCGCGAAGGAACTGTATGTCCGCGCGCTCAAGGTGCTGCCGCCCGACATCAAGCGCGGCTTCGACCGGCTGGCGTCGCGCGAGACGGACGCGACGGCACAGTCGGTGCTCGGCATCATGGTTCGCAACATCGCGGTCGCCGAGCAAACCGACAACCTGCTCTGCCAGGACACCGGAATTCCGATCTACAACGTGACGATCGGCCGGGACGTCGTCGTCGATGGCGTCGCGCTCAAGGCGGCCATCCGCCGCGGCTGCGAGCGTGCGACGCGCGAACATCCATTGCGTTCCTCGGTCGTGCATCCGCTGACGCGTCGCAACGAGCACACGTCGTGCGGCGAAGGCATTCCCGTCATTCACGTCGACTTCAGCGAAGCATTCGATGGATTGCGCATCGAGATGATCCCGAAGGGTTCGGGTTCGGAAAACAATTCGTGGCTGCGAATGGCCGTTCCGGCCGAAGGGATCGACGCGATCAAGCGCTTCGTCGTCGATTGCGTTCTCGACGCCGGCGGCAAGACGTGTCCTCCGACGATCGTCGGCGTGGGCGTCGGTGGTACGGCCGATCTCTGCGTGCACCTTGCCAAGCGGGCGGCGACACGGCCGCTCGAAACGGCGTGCGCCGACGCCGAAGGCGCGGCACTCGAACGCGAACTGTCGGCCGCGGTCAACATGCTCGGTGTAGGTCCGCAGGGACTCGGCGGCGACGCCACGGCATTCGCCGTTCACGTCGAACTGGCGGCGACGCACATCACGATGAACCCGGTGGCCGTCAACATGCAGTGTCATTCCGCGCGACGCGCGAGTGCGCATTTCACCGACACCGGTGTCACGTACGGTTTCTGATGGCGCACTACGAACTCGCGACGCCGGTCGACGAACGCGCAGTCCGAGCATTACGCATCGACGACACCGTCACGTTGCAACGAACGCTGTTCGGAATCCGCGATGCGACGCAGATCGCGATGTTCGACCGCGGACGAACGACGCGTTTTGATCTACGCGGCCACGCCGTGATCCATACGGCGCCGAACGTGCGCAAGGTGGACGTGTCGCCCGTACATCCAACCGGGTACGCGCCGGTGTGCATCGGCACGACGACGTCGATGCGCATGGAGCGCTTCACCGATCCGCTGCTGCGCACGCTCGGCGTTCGGCTCATCATCGGCAAGGGCGGCCTGGGTGCGGCGTCGCTCACCGCGTTTGGTGAACTCGGCGGCGCGTATCTCGCGATTATCGGTGGCACGGCTGCGCTCGAAACGACGTGGATCGAGGCCATCGAGGACGTCGATCTCGATGATCTCAACCCCGAAAGCCTGTGGCAGTTCCGCATTCGCGATTTTGGCCCGCTGCGCGTTGCGATGGACAGTCACGGTGGCAGCCTGTACGACGCGGTCGATCACGCCGCGCGCAATCGCCGCGCGGCAGCGCTCGCCGCGATGAACGTCAAGACGTGACCAGCCTCCGGCAGTTGCGCACCGACGTCCTCGTGCTGGGCGCCGGCGGCGCCGGTCTGTTCGCAGCGCTGCACGCGCAACAGGCCGACCCGACGCTCGATATCACGATCGCCGTCAAGGGACTGCTCGGCAAGTGTGGCTGCACGCGCATGGTGCAGGGCGGCTACAACGTCGCGCTCGCTGCGGGTGATTCGATCGAACGCCACTTCATGGACACGATCGAGGGCGGCAAGTGGTTGCCCAACCAGGATCTCGCGTGGACGCTCGTCACCGGCGCAGTCGAGCGCATCCGTGAACTGGAGAACGAACTCGGCTGCTTTTTCGATCGCAACCCGGACGGCACGATTCACCAGAAGGCATTCGCGGGGCAGACGTTCGACCGCACCGTGCACAAGGGCGATCTGACCGGCATCGAAATCATCAGTCGGCTCGCCGAGCAGGTCTGGGCGCGCGGCATCCATCGGCTCGAGGAGTACCGGGCGCTCGATTTCATCGCTTCGCGCGACGGCGCGCTCGCGGGTGTGGCGATGATCGACATCCGCAGCGGTGAAGCGCTGTTCGTGCAGGCGAAGACCGTGCTTCTCGCAACGGGCGGTGGTCCGACGATGTATCGGTATCACACACCGTCGGGTGACAAGAGCTGCGACGGGCTCGCGATGGCGCTTCGTTTCGGACTGCCGCTCCGCGACATGGAAATGGTGCAGTTTCATCCAACAGGTCTGCTCGCGGGTGCGGCGACGCGCATGACCGGAACCGTGCTCGAGGAGGGACTTCGCGGCGCCGGCGGATATCTGCTCGACGGCGCAGGCACACGGTTCATGCACCGCTATGATCCGCGCGACGAGCGCGCAACGCGCGACATC
>JAICVH010000602.1 GCA_025935435.1 Burkholderiales bacterium | reverse complement strand
CGCGTCTCGTCGAGCATCTTCGACAGCGCCGCGTCGTCGAGGGCGGGTTCATGATGGAACAGGCAGAGATGGCGGGCCTGCGCGAGCTGACAGAGTTCGACACCGACGATGTTGCTCGAGTGTCCCCAGTCCGCCTTGACGGAGATGGCCTCGGCCAGCGAATACATCGCGTCGAATATCACGAGATCCGCGTTGCGGAAGAACGTTGCGAAGCTCGCGCTTTCCGTCGGATCCTCGAACGTGTGTTCCGAATCGGTCGAATAGACGACCGAGCGCCCGTTGCGCTCGAAGCGATAACCATAGGAATCGCCGGCATGGTGCTGTCGCTTGACGGTCACCTGCATGCCGGCGACGTCGTGCGTCATGTCGGGCTCGAGGTGCACGAATTCGATCGTCGCGTTGAACACCGAGAAGTTCACCGGGAACGATGGAGGCTCCATCTGCCGGCGCAACGCCATTTCCAGTTCGCGATGCGCGCCATAGAAGAACAGGCGATTGCCGGGAACATAGGCGGGACCGAAGAACGGCAAGCCCATGATGTGATCCCAGTGCAGGTGCGACACGAACAGGTGATACGTCTGCGGAGCACCCGGACCATGGCGTGCGAGCGCCGCCTGACCGAATGAACGCAAGCCGCTGCCAAGATCACAGATCACATAATCGCTGCTGCCGTTCTCGAGTTGTACACAGGACGTGTGTCCGCCGAACGTGCCGGCGATCTCGAACGGAAGTCCTCGGACGTAACGGGCGATGGCCTCGTCGTTGTCGAGCGCCAGTCCCCGTGCGCCGCGCAACGCGGCCTCGAGCTTCGCGCGCACGTTTTCCGCAGTGAGCGCCACCGGCAACGAGCCGCGCGTGCCCCAGAAACGAACGCGGTGCATGGGCCGGTGAATCAGGCCGCGTCGTACGCGGCGGCGGCTTCGGGAGACAGCGCGGCGAGGGCGTCGCGCACGGTCGGGAAGACTTCAAGGACGGTGTTGAAGCGACTGATGGCGAAGATTTCGGCGACGATCGATTGCAGGCCGCTGACGGCAATGCGCGCGCGCCGCCCGCGCATCTGCCGGGCTGCGATCATCAGGACGCGCAGACCCACGCTGCTGATGTATTCGATGCCGCTGAAATCGAGGACCAGGCTCGCGATATCAGGACGTGCCCAGAGCTGCGACAGCGCGGTTTCCAGCGCGCTCGCGCTCGATTGGTCGATTCGCCCGGTCGGGGTGACGACGGCGACGTTGCCAAAGTGACGGGTGGTGACGTCCACGGATGAGCAAAGATCGTCTGCCACAGTGGCGGCAGGCGGCGCGATTATACGGCTGTCCGACGGTTTCGGAAGATGCCCGCGACCTGCGGCCGCCCGTGTACGACATGTGTCGGATGGCGTCTCGTGCCGTGGCAATCAAGTGCGGTTGACAGCGGCGAGCCGTTCGCATGTACTCGGCCGGGTCGCATTACGCATACGAGACGCTCGATGATGACCGAATGGGATGTCGTAGTGCGCAGCCTGGTGGCATTGATCGCCGGCGGGGCGATCGGTCTCGAGCGCAGCTTTCACGGTCGCGCAGCCGGTCTGCGCACGTATGCGCTGGTTTGCTTCGGATCCGCGCTGCTCGTCGCCGCGTCGCAATACGAAGTATTCGCAAACACGCACGGCGGCGGCGAGGTCACGCGCGTGATCCAGGGCATCGTCACCGGCATCGGCTTTCTCGGCGCCGGCGTGATCGTCAAGGAAGGCTTCAGCGTACGCGGTCTGACGACCTCCGCGTCGATCTGGGTCGCTTCGGCGATCGGCATCGTCATCGGCATCGGCTCGCATCTCAGCGGGGCGGTTGCGTCCGTTGCGACGCTGATCGCGCTCGCAACGCTGCGACGGCTCGAGGATCGCCTTCCGTCGCAGTCCTTCGTTCACGTGGAGGTCGAGTTCGAGCGCGCGCGGGCAATCGACGAAGCTGCTTTTCGCGACCTCGTTCGTCGCCATGGCTTTGCCATGCGCGAGATGTCGTATCGGTTGCACGGTTCGCCGCCCCTTGTTCAATACCGAACCGTCATCTGGTCGAGCCGGCCCGATAACGTAAGCGCATTGCAGCGGACCCTGCTGGAGATGCAGGCGGTGGCGCATTTCAGGTTGTCGCCGAGCAGGGACTGATGCCTCGATTTTGAACGGCCGTCGCCTGGTGCTTGCGCGCAGCGCGCGCTAGGCAGAGAGTGGCTGACGCGCGTCGCATTCGACCCGCGCCACATCGGTTTCCATCG
>JAICVH010000519.1 GCA_025935435.1 Burkholderiales bacterium | reverse complement strand
TGCATCCGCACCGCGAGCACGCGCCATATCAACCACAGCTTCGCTCTGCCATCGCGCCACTGCTCGAGCAGCATGCGCGCCGCCTCCGACCGATCAGCGTCGCCGGTAAAGTCGCGTTTTAATGCTTCGAGATCCTCGGTGCGCCTCGCGTAATCGACAGCGCGGCGATTGTCGGGGTCGACCAGGCTGAAATCCCACAGCTCAGTCCCCTGATACGTGTCGGGAACGCCTGGCGAGGTGAGTTTCAGCAGTGTCTGGGACAGGCTGTTGAGCGCGCCGTAGCGCGCAATGCGCGCGGCCGCGAGGGTGAAATCGGCGAGGAACGGGTTCGGCGCGAGAACGCCGAGCAGTCCTTCGACGAACGCCTCGAGCGCGCTCTCATACGCTGCATTCCGGTTGATCCAGCTCGTGTGGACCTTCGCTTCGCGCGCCGCTTTAAGCATGTACTCCTTGATCCGCTGCCGATACGTCGCCAGCGCCGGTGCATCCAGAGATTCGAGCGGCCACGAGCCGAGCATCGTCTGGTAAAGCAGGTATTCGTCATTGCGCGACGGCGCGTGGGCGTGGCCGATCGTGCGTCGCAGGCGGCGATTGAGTTGTCCCCACCGTCGCAACGCAAGCCGCCACGCGCCGGGCATCTCCGACAGGACGTCGATACGCGCGCGGACATCTTCGGAGCGCTTGTTGTCGTGCGTGGAGGTGGCGAGCATCGTGTGCGGCCAGTAGCGCGCGCGATCCTGCGAGGCAGTGTGGAACGCTTCCAGCGTGAAGCCGAAGCGACGCGGGTCGCCGCCGACCTCGTTCATCGCAGCGAGTCGCTCGTAGATGTAGAAGCTGGTGTCCTCCATCCCCTTGGCCATCACCGGAGCCGTGAACTGCTGGAACCGTCCGATGAAGCGGTCGATCTCGTTTTGCAGCGCATCGCTTCCGACGGGTTGCGCACAGGTCAGGATGTCGCGCACGAAATCGTAGACACTGATTTCCGCCGCAGCGCTCACCCGCTTCGCGACGCCGACCGCCCATTCGATGTAGTGGCGCGCTTCGCCCGGACATTGCCCTGACGTGACATAGGTTCGATACACCGGGAAGCACGCGACGATGTCGACCAGCGCCCGCCGCAAGCTGTTGAGCGTGAAATCGCAGGTGTCGCGCCGGCCCTTGGCGATGCGGGTCAGCGCCGTCGTAAGCAGGTTCAGATCACTCGCGAGCGCGTGGACTGCGATCAGCGTCTTCGACTCCCGCAGCACCCGGTCGAATTCAAGTCGATGGCCGATGAACGCGGCATAGAGCCGGTCGAACCGGTTTCGTGCATCGACGTCCACGAACAGGCCGTTCACGACGTTCATGAAACGATATCCGGTCGTGCCGTGAACCGGCCAGCTTGTCGCGAGCTTCTCGTGATCCGCGAGGATCTTTTCCAGCACCAGATAGATCGGCAGATCCTGTCCGTTATCGCGTACGTTCGCCGCGTTCGCGCCCCGCGCGAATGCGGCGCGGCGTTGCACTTCCGTGCAGTAGCCGAGCGGATCCAACAGGCCGTCCGGGTGGTCTATGCGTAGCGCGTCGACCTTGCCTTCGGCGACCCATTCGAAGATGCGGCGATGCGTCGCCTCGAACACCTCCGGGTGCTCCGCGCGCAGGGCGGCGAGGCCGTTGATATCGAAGAAGCGGCGGTAGTTGATGTCGTCCGCGGCAACCCGCCAGTACGAAACGCGGTAGAACTGCTGCTTGATCAGCGCGTGTAACCGGTCGAAGCTCGATGCGTTTCCGGCAACGCCGTTGATGGCGCGCACGTTCGCGTCGATTCGCTCGCACAGCGCGGGAGTCTCCTTGCACAGTGCAGCCAGTCGTTGCTTCAGCAGATCGCTGCGAAGCGCGGGATCGCTTCCGTCAGGCGGCAGGGTCGCGAGCAGGGCAAACGCGTCGGCAAGCGACTGCAGTATGCGCGAATGTTCGGGGGCGACTGCTGTTTCGTCCGCGTCGCTCGCGACGTCTCCGCGCAAAATGTCAGGATATGTGCTCGGACGCACCGGCATCCGGTGCTCGTAATACCAGAGGTTGAACGCACCGGTGTCGCGCTCGAAGGCGAGCTTCAACTCGCCGCGCTCGAGAGCCGTACCGTATTGGGCACCCAGAATCGGGAGCAGAACCTTGCCGCGCAACTCCTCGCTCAGCGGTTCCCACTCGATATCGAAGTAGCCCGCGAAGCGCGACGTCGGGCCATGCTCGAGAACGTCGAGCCACCACCGGTTGTCGGCCTCCAGGACGCCCATATGATTGGGCACGACGTCGATCATCAGGTGCATGCCATGCTCGTGCAGCGCCGAGACCAGTGCGTCGAAGTCCTCCTCGGTCCCGATTTCCGGATTGATCGACGCGTGATCGACGATGTCATAGCCGTGAAGGCTGCCGGTGCGCGCCTTGAGGAATGGCGACGTGTAGAGGTGGCTGATGCCAAGCCCGGCGAGATACGGCACGATCCGCCGCGCCGCCCGGAAGTCGAAGTGGCGATGCAGCTGCACGCGATACGTCGCGCGCGGAACGATGCTCACGGCATCATCCTTCCGACGTGACGGGCGAGTGGCGCCCCCGCCCCTGTGCCCAAATCGCCGAGCAGATCGCGGCGAATCGACCGTCACGCTCCCAATCCTGGATCGGCACGGGTAGCTTGCGCCGCCAGTTGGGACTGCCCTCGCCACTCGTGCTCGGCATGTTCACCTGTTC
>JAICVH010000765.1 GCA_025935435.1 Burkholderiales bacterium | reverse complement strand
CACTATTTCGTGACCGCGCATCCGCACGAGCAGGCGGCGATCGCCTCGGGTGCCGTGGGGGCCGACTGGGTGCGCACGGGCGAGTCGTTTTCGGTCATCGTGCAACCCGGGTGCCCGCAGAGCACCGAAGGACGATTTCATCCGGCGTATCGCTTCACCGGCGTTCCGAATCGCGGACCAGCGTCGCATTTCTTTACCGTCGATCAGAGCGAGTGCGCCGTCGTGCGCGATCGCGTGGAATGGGGCTGGCAATACGAGGGCATCCCGTTCTGGGCATTGGAACCGGTCGCCGGTGCGTGCGCGTTCGGGACACCGCTCCGCCGGGCGTACAACAACGGCATCGGCGGTGCACCCAACCATCGTTACACGGTCAAGCCCGCGATCATCGCCGAGATGGTCGCGCGCGGATGGATTGATGAAGGCGTCGCGATGTGCGTTAACGGGCCGTGACCGCGCGCGACGGTTCTCGCACGAGGTGACCCGCGCCTTCGCGCGTTCGCCGCGCACCGTGGACGAACGCTACGTCGCCGTGCCCGGCGCCAGGCTCTATTGCCGGTCGATCGGGGCCGGTCCGCCGCTCTTGGTCCTGCATGGCGGACCGGATTTCAACCACCACTACCTGTTGCCGGAGCTCGATCGCCTGTCCGGGGCCTTTCGATTGCACTATTACGACCAGCGCGGACGCGGCAAGTCCGCCGCGGGTGTCGTGCCGACCGACGTGAGCATCGAGACGGAGGTCGAGGATCTCGACAACATGCGGCGATACCTCGGTCGCGAGGCGATCTCCTTGCTGGGCCACTCCTGGGGTTGCCTGCTGGCAATGGAATACGCAACGCGCCATCCCGATCGCGTCGACCGCTTGATCCTGTTGAACACGGCGCCTGGCTCTCATGTGGACGCCGCGCGTTTTCGTAAGCATCGCCAGGCGACTGACGCGGCGACGCTGCACACGATGCAGTCGATCGCCGCCACGACGGACTACGCTGCGGGAGATCTCGCAACTGACGCCGCGTACTATCGCGCGCACTTCGACGCAACGCTTCCACCGGCCGACTGCGAATCCGTCGTCGCACGACTGCGAGCGCATTTCACGCCGGCCGACATCGTCAAGGCGCGTGCGATCGAGGCGCGGCTCTACGCGCAGACGTGGGACTTGCACGCGTACGATCTGCTACCGAAGCTGCGACGCGTCGCCGCGCCCACGCTGGTGCTTCACGGTGACCGCGACTTCATTCCCACCGAGTGTGCCGCCAACATCGCGCAAGCGCTGCCCCACGCGACGATGATCGTCTTGCAGCGTTGCGGGCATTTCGCGTATCTCGAGCGTCCTGCAGCGGTCGTCCGGGCGATCGTTGACCACGCTTCAGCGGGCCCCGGCCGTTTGTAGGATCGCGGCCATATCCCCGTAGCCGCGGCTTCGCGCGAGCCCGAGCGGCGTGCGGCCGTTGCGATCGGGGAGGTTGATGTCCGCGCCGGCGTCGACCAGCGCCTTCAACGTTGCCACGTGACGCGGGCCGCCGT